>NZ_AGJL01000034.1 GCF_000243455.1 Methanotorris formicicus Mc-S-70
GATTATTCTTGTTTATACTTAGAGCGATTATTCACAATCTATGGGTTGCAATGCAATGGAAAAACAAAAATACGAATTATAAAACCATGAATTTAAAAGAATTCGTTATCAAAATTAATGAATTAATTCGAATGCACATATATACAAATAAACCAATAGATAATACTCAGTTGTGCATACCTAATGCATATTCGGAGATACTGAAGAAATAACTTTTGGTATTGCAGATTCGGTAATGATAATACAAAGAACATAACAATCCCGAGATTTTAAAAAACTTTTTAAAATTTTCATTAAAATACATCTTACTTTGCTTAGTAATGATTATGGTGATGGTATGCAACAAAATCCCGAAGAAATCTTAGAGAACTCAATAAAGGCATTTAAATTAACAACAAAGCACCACGGAAATTACACTTCACTTGAGAGGGCTCTATTCTTGGGGTGGTATTGTAATCTAAAAAACCCATGTAAGTTTTGCTATATGGCAACTCAAAAAAATAAGATAAAAGACCCTCTAAAGGCAAGGAGAAGATTGGAGACAATTTTAGCAGAGGCAATTTTGATGAAAAGAATGGGATGGAAGTTGGAATTTATCTCTGGAGGATATGGATATACAAGTAAAGAAATCAATGATATTGTTGAAATGGTTGCCTATGTGCAAAAATCAAAGCAGTATTTGAATGTTGGACTTGTAGATTTTGACAGTTTAAATTTGGATGTTATTGAGGGTGTTGTTGGAGCAGTGGAGATAGTTAATGAGGAACTTCATGATTACATATGCCCAGACAAGCCAGTTGGGAAAATAAAGGATATGCTTTTAAGGGCAAAAGATCTTGGGTTAAAGACAGGAATCACAATAATCTTGGGATTGGGAGAGAAAGAAGAGGACATTGAAAAACTCCTAAATTTAATAGAAGAACTCGAACTTGATAGGATAACATTCTATTCATTAAACCCTCAAAAAGGAACTATATTTGAAAACAAACCATCAGTAACTACTCTTGAGTATATGAATTGGGTTTCATCAGTTAGGCTAAATTTCCCAAAGATAAAAATAATAACCGGAACATGGGTGGATAAACTAACAAATATAGGACCTTTAATAATGAGCGGTTCAAACACAATAACAAAATTCCCACTTTTTAGCATGTTTGGAAGAAAGGAAGGGAAAACTGTGGAGAAAGAAATTTTATCTACTGGAAGGGAGTTGTTTGGGACATTTTCAGACGTAGATGCTTTAATGGGTAAGAAAAAGTTAAAGAACTCCCCATACAAAGATGAAGAAATAGAAATAAGTAGAGAAAATCTTGAAAGGGTAAATGATCTACAAGAAGAAATAAACAAAAAAATTGAGTTCTATGTAAAGAAAACATTAAGCAAAATAATAAAAGAAACACATTAACCCTTAATTTCCTTTTTAATTTTTATCATAAAATCGTATAATTTTTCCACAGTTTCTTCTGAAATTGCATGCTCTATTTTACATGCCTCTTCAGTTGCCTTTTTTTCGTCCAGTTTAAGAAATTCCTTAAGAAAATCTTCAATTATCCTATGCTTTCTTATAACTTTTTTGGCAATTTCCTCTCCTTTTTCAGTCAGTTGAATACCAACATATGGCTCATATATTATATAGCCCTCTGAATGTAGTTTTTTAGCCATGCTCGTTATTGCTGATGGATTTACATGCAATATTCTTGCTAATTCTGTAGTTTTTACAGGTCTTTTGTGTTTTTGTATAAAGATATAAATTCTTTCTAAGTAATCTTCAATATTCGAAGAAATCATATTCCCACCAAACCTCATATCCTTACATAAAAAGTTTGAAAGAACTAACTATTCATAAAACAACCAAATTTTATCAACTCTGAATTATTTAACTTTTAGATTATTTAATAATATTTTGTTTATTGTTGTGTCATAATCACAAACAGAAATACCTATATATGATGAAAAATTCTAATTTAAGTAAAAATATTTAATTATGGTTAAATAGTTTAATGAAAATAAATATTCATTGGTGGTAGATATGGCTGAGTTTCAATTAAATAATGCTAAAAAAGGAGACAAACTAAAAGTTTTAAGAATAGAAGGAGGAAAGAAAATAAAAAAAGAACTAAATGATAAGGGAATTAAAGTCGGAAAAGTTATTGAAGTTTTGTCAAGAGGGGCTGACTACGGGTATAAACCTTTGGTTGTAAGCGTTGGGGGGGGAGATATTTTAATTCCAAGAGGTATTGCATCAAAAATATATGTTGGAGATAAGTTATTGATTGATTTTGAAGTGGGTGAGGGGGTTGTGAATGTAGATGAGTTAAATAAAAGTTCAATACATGCACTTGAGAAGTTAGGGATATATAATGGCGTAAAGGTGGAGATAAAAGGATATGAAAATGAAAAACTCTACACATTCAAAGTTGATGATAATGAGATTAAACTTTGTAGCGGGGAATCTGCAAAGATTTTAGTGGATGAGGGTGGAAAAATTATTCAAGCAACATCTCTATCTAAAAAAGGAAAAATATGTGGATATATTGGGGGAGAGGAATTTCTAAAAAAGATAAAAGAAAAATTAGGGGAGGATATTGTTGGTAAGGAAATAGAAAAGATTTCAGTTTCAGAAGGGTCATTTGAATGTAAATCAAATGGAGAAATGATATTTTTAAAAGTGGGGGACGAATCTGTAGTTATTGGAAAAGGAAAGGCAGAAAAGATTTGGGTGGATTTGTATAATGGTTAGATGTTAAAAAAGGTGAAATTATGTATAAAAAATGGATTGATAAGGGTCTTAGTATCTTGATTAAAATGGCATGCTCAAACTGTCCGAGTAGAGAAAGTTGTAGTATTTTCCTAAAACAAAAATCAGAAAAAAAGCAACTGGGAGAACATGGGATTAATGGAACTAAAAATCATAAAATCCGTTTTAAGTAAAGAACTTGGATTTTTCTGGTTTGTATTTTTGATTAAATCCTTACTTAAGAAAAAAATAATATTCAACAGAACTCAATGGGCAAAAATGGATAATGAAGCATCAGAATTTGTTAAACGCCACTTCATTATTAAGGAATGCATATTTCACGATTTCTTCACAGGGGTGGGGATTCCTGAATTAACTAAATTGTTCTGTGAGATTGATAAGGTGTTTTTCTCAAAGGCATTTCCAGAGTTTGAATTCCACCGCAACGGTTCCTGGGAAAATACAATTGCCTATGGAAAAGACTTCTGCGAATTGATGCAAAAGAAAATCCAGAAAAAATAAAAAGAGATTATATATCTTGGTTAAAGTGTTAATAATACTACCTATAATTTTTTATACTATAAATGTTAATTTACCTTAAAATTATTAATTGCTGATAAAAATACATGGGTGGTAGAGATGGATTTAAGATTGAAGGCAGATGAATATACAACAACTAAGGCAATTTTAAAATCAGCGTTTAACATGTGGATGGATATTATTGATGTTGATGTTGCCATAGTCGGAGGAGGACCTAGTGGATTAACAGCAGCGAGATATATTGCAAAGAAAGGCTATAAGGTTGTTGTCTTAGAGAGGCACTTAGCCTTTGGTGGTGGAACTTGGGGTGGAGGAATGGGCTTCCCCTACATAGTTGTTGAAGAACCGGCAGATGAGATTTTGAGAGAAGTTGGTATTAAGTTGGAGAAGGTTGATGGTGAAGAGGGATTATATACTGCAGATTCTGTTGAGGTTCCTGCTAAGTTAGCAGTTGGGTCGATAGACGCAGGAGCAAAAATACTAACTGGAATTGTCGTTGAGGATTTAATTTTAAGAGAGAATAGGGTTGCAGGAGTTGTTATCAACAGTTATGCGATAGAAAAAGCAGGCTTACACATCGATCCAATAACCATAACCGCCAAGTATGTCGTTGACGCTACAGGGCACGATGCATCAGTAGCAACAACCCTCTCAAGGAAGAATCCAGAGTTGGGATTAGAGGTTCCAGGAGAAAAATCAATGTGGGCTGAGAAGGGAGAAAACGCTCTGTTGAGAAATACGAGAGAGGTTTATCCAGGATTGTTCGTTTGTGGAATGGCTGCAAATGCAACCTACGGTGGAAACAGAATGGGAGCAATCTTCGGAGGAATGTATTTATCTGGAAAGAAATGTGCTGAAATGGTAGTTGAGAAGTTGAAAAATAATGAGTAAATTTTATCTTTTTCTTTTTTTACTCTTTTTTACGCCTAAAAATACTCTTTTTATAACCATGGTTGCATAACTTCCCTTGTTTAGTTCAAATTCTAAAGTAATCTTATATTTTCCGTTGTTTAATTCATCCGGTTTAAATCCACTTGTTTTGAAATTCTTTGGGATGCATAAGATTTTTCTCTCATTGTATGGGAATTTACAATCAAGGTAATTAATATTTTCTAGATTTCTCAACTCAATTCCCTCATTTTCTAACACATTATCAATAATTTCTTTGATTCTTCCTTTATATTCAACATCTGGTGCAATTGTTGGAAATTTTGCATCCTTTAGTGTATTAAAAATGTTTTCATCCAATTCTTTATAAAACATAAATTCTCCACATTCGTACTCTAAGTAATATCTATCTTTTCCAATATAATCCTTTAAAACTTCCTTAATGCATTCGTTCCAAAGGTAACTCTGATATGCAGAGACGAAGATTTTTCTCAGCCTTTCATCGATATATTTAAATACTTCTTTGTAACTTTTTCCACTGTTTAAGGCATCTATGATATTTACGAACATCCTGCTTTTAATGTCGTTCTTTTCAATGTATTTAGCACATTTTTCCCAATTTCCCCAATTTTTATTTATGTATCTTTTTAAATCCTTAATCGTTTTTTTCTCACTTTTTTTGTATTTTGTGAGTAAGATTTTCAATGCCTCTTCGTAGTTTCCAAGTATGATTTCCTTTGCTATGAATTTTCTATCGAATACACTCCCAAACCTTTGACTGTCAAAGTAATTTGGTACTCCATAATCCAATGCCCCTATATTCCCTGAAATTTTTAAAAAATCCTCTGGTTTTATATCTCTAACTGTAATGGTAAATTTATTTCCAATTAAATCTCCAATTTTTAGTGGGTTTGAGGAGTTTACATATTCTAACTTTAAATTTTTCTCATTCAACTTTAAAATTCCATTTTTTTTGGAATTGTTATGTATTGGGTAGTTATGGCATATCTATCCTTCAAACCACAATATCCTATCTCTTTTAGTGGGATTTTGAATTTTTTAGCAATGTATGAGAGTGCTTTTAGGTTTTCTATGTTTCTTTTTGTTAGTTTGTATAAATAGCATTCGCCACCCTCATTAATCGTTTTATCCAAATCGATAATCTCTTCAACAATAAAATCCTCTGGCTTTTGCCTAATTTTCATACTCCCACCTTAAAAAATAACATCAAAAAATATAAAGTTAAAAAATAGAAAAAAATTTATTCAATTTTATTCAATATCTTCAAGCACTCAATAACCATCTTTTTTGTCATCTCGTCTAATGTGTATGGGGTTATTGGCTCAAAATCTTTAATAAACTTTCCAGTGCCCACAACAATGTGTCCCTCTTCCTTTAAATTTAAAAATTGTGCTGGGCCTTTTGCATATTTTGCATCACAAATTTTTATATTTTCTTCAATTCCAAAAACTCCATTGGTTCCAATAGTTTTCATGCCGTGTTTTTTCGCATGTTCTATTATTGCCCTTGTTGTTGGTATCGTGTCTCCTCCAGCAATGCAGATTATTATAACATCTCCACTTAGTAGGTGTAGGTTGTTCTCGTTGATATTCTCAACAACCCCCTCAACCCTTTCGCCAAAAAACCTCTCAACAAACTTAACCTTATACTCTCCAATTTTCCCTCCCAATTTCCTATGGATGATGTCATTTTTATCTATCTTTGCATTATCGAAGAGATATACTTTTTTAGGCCCTCCCCTATGTACCTCTAACAAATCAAATGCCACCCTAACCCCCAACCTACCGCATCCAACAATTGAAACCTCTCCCTTTTGAGTGAGTTTTTTCTCCAACTCCTCTATACTGTCCATTTTTTCACCAGAAATCTGTTGTTGATATTATTTTTATTGGTTGGGATTTACACAATTTTTAATTATTTCTTTAACTCTGCCGTCCCTATCAATAAGATTTATTTCCGTTCTAATTTTAATAATCCCATCTCTAACTTTAGTTCTTATTTTAACCATGTCTTTATAATATTCAACGCCCTCAACATCATCCCAACTAATAAATTTAGTTCCAATAGAAATCCCCTTTTCATAAAATGTATATTTTCTTGGGATAAAAAACAAAAACATATACATAATAATTACTGAAAATGTGTAAAAAATATGTCTGTTGGTAATAAATTCAATTATTGTTATTAAGATTAGTAAGCCAAAAATTGATAAAATGCCAATTCTAATCTCTTTTTTTAGTGTGTCAAATGGTTTTTGTCTGGTTTCTAAAAGTTTTTTACCTTTATCCATTTTATCACATGCATAAAGGTTTTTTGTCTTTGCTATTAGGTTATTGTGAATAAAAATAAGATTGCCCAATAGCAAAGTTAGGGTGTGTATTAGAAGTTGAACAAAAACAAATTTAAGAGTTAAAAATCCTAATTTAAATTTAAAGAAAGAATAAAGTTATTTAAAATTAATGTTTGTGGGATTATAATCACCTATTTTAATATTTTTATTGAATTGCAGTTAAATAACAAAATTATTATTCTTGGATTTCTTTAATAATTTCTATGCTTTTGGTGTCGTTTCTTTCGATTGCTATGTTTTTTATTTTTTCCAGGACTCTTAAATTTTTGTTGCACAATTTTTTGTATTCCTTACAGTATTCGATGACATCTTTATAATAAATCTCCAATAAACTTTTGTCATATCTTGATAACTCATAAGTTATAATTCCCTTTAAAACATCATCTTCTGAAAACAAATACATTGGATGGAGCCACAGTATTATTCTTTCCTCATCGCTCTCTATGTAGTTTTTAATATTTTCCAAATCCATAAAAACATCTATATAAACCAGAACCTCCTTTTTTATTTTACTATTTACTAATATGCTGGTTAACAAATCTTCAACCCTTGTATCAAATTCAGAAATTAGAATATCCAAATCCTCATCATCCAAATCCATCCATTTTAAGATTCTCTCCCTATGTTCGTAAGTTACGTCACTTGTTGGATATACGACCTCATAGGTTTCGTCAACCTCAAAGTCATACGAGTTTGCCTTTCTTGAAGATAGGTGAATAATCATCAATCCATCATCAACATGCTTTAAATTAACCCTTTTTAACCTATATCTCCTATCTTCCACTTCAACATCTGGTAAATTTTCGTAATCTTCCAAATCTCTAATGAATATTTTTTCTTTGTTTGAAGTCCTCATGTAAAATCCTTTAAATTCAACGTCCACTAAATCCGCTCTAATCAAATCTTTGGAATATTCGTCTAAATTTTTGTAAATATCTTGTAGTATTTTACTCGCCATTTCTTTTGCATGCATAACATTTCACCTAAAATGTACTCTGTTTTACCTTTCTGTAATTAATTGATGAAATTATGGTTGTTCTTTGAAAGAGGCATTAATTTGAAGTTAAATATCATTAACTGCAGAATAACTATAATCTATAATATAAACGATATAAATAAATTTAATTTTAAAACATTTATCCTCCTTCTCTTAAATACCATCCCTTATCTTTAATATTTTTAATCATCTTTCCATCAAATTTTCCAATTCCTAAAAAATCCCTATATTTGTTAAAAACCGCAACTTTACCCTTACCATGAACCTCTAAAATTGATGACTTAAAAATATCCCTACCATACAAAAACATCGTTTCTCCTTTTTCATTTACAATAGCATAGTTTTTACAAATCCCACTGGCAATTAGAGACATCCCTTCCAAAGATAGTAAAAATCTGTTTTTATTCTTCCTTGAAAATTCTCCAAACATTATGCCAAAACTATACACATCATCAAAGTTCTTTAAATTCTCTATAATTTCTTTTGTAGTGTACATAACATTAACCCAGTTACCAACTAACGCGTATAAATTTTCAAATGGGAAGGTTTTTAAATACTCTTCACTCACAAATCTTTTAAGTTCATGTTTAATAATCCCTATCTCCTTTTTTGTTAATGCCCTAAACTTCATCGCCTCACCATATATTACATTAGAAAACTCGAAAATCCAAACATACCAATACTTGCATCAAGTATTAAAAAATAATAAATATGAGATTTTTATTATTTAATCTTTACAGCGTGGGCACACTTTTCAGCATTTTTTCTTGCTTCTTCAATGCTATCAGATGTTGCAAGAGCGACTCCCAGTCTTCTTCCAATTGTAGCAACTGGCTTTCCAAACAACCTTACCTTTGTGTTTGGAACCTTCAATGCCTCACTTATGTCATAATTTGGATTCCACTTATATATATTTGATTTTATTACATGGCTTGCTCCGCAAGATATTAACTTTGTTGAGACAGGGAGTCCTAAAATTGCTCTAACATGGATTTCAAATTCGCTCATCTCTTGTGTGACCATGGTAACCATTCCTGTATCGTGTGGTCTTGGGGAAACCTCACTGAATATTACCTCATCTCCCCTAACAAACAACTCAACACCAAATATTCCATAACCTCCCAATGCATCGGTAATTTTTTTTGCCATATCTTGGGCGTCCTTTTTAAGTTCTTCACTCATTGGATGTGGTTGCCAACTTTCGTGGTAATCCCCATCTATTTGGATGTGTCCAATTGGCTCACAGAACTTTGTCCCTTCAACAGTTCTTGCAGTTAAAAGGGTTATCTCATAATCAAATTTGATAAATTCCTCAACAATGACCTTATTTGCCAATCCTCTTGCGCCTTTTTGTGCAATTTCCCATGCCTTTTCAATATCTTCTTTGGATTTAATAATACTCTGTCCCTTTCCAGAGGATGACATAATTGGCTTTACAACACATGGAATGCCTATTTTTTCTACCGCCTCTTTTAACCCTTCCAATGATGTTGCAAATTCATATTTTGCAGTTTTTAATTTTAACTCCTCTGCCGCCAATCTCCTTATTCCTTCCCTATCCATGGTGAGTTTTGTTGCCTTTGCAGTAGGAACTACTTTATAACCTTCTTTTTCTACTTCTATTAATGTATCTGTGTTTATTGCCTCAATTTCAGGAACAATGTAGTCAGGATTTTCTCTCTCAATTATTGCCCTCAATGCATCCCCATCCTTCATGTCAATAACATAACTTTTATGAGCAACTTGCATTGCCGGGGCATTTTGGTATCTGTCTACCGCTATGCATTCAACTCCTAATCTTTGTGCCTCAATAACAACTTCTTTCCCTAATTCTCCACTCCCTAAAAGAAGAATCTTTGTTGCACCATCTAAAAGAGGAGTTCCTATCATCATATCACATCCTTGAGTACATTCGCTCTACAATTGGATATTATTTAACAACCTCAAACTTATAACCTCATTCGCAGAACGACTATATATAAACAAATATAAATAATGGACTATAAATGTATTTTCAAGAATAGATGATTTGGATGAACTGTTATAAATGTTTGTATGTCATAGATTAGGAAATATAAAAATTAAAGGTTATGGTTTTCCAATAATGCGGTGGAATTATGGTAGATTTGGAAAGTGTAAGAAAAGAGATAATGGACAAATTAAAAATTTCAGAAAAAGAACTTGATGAATTAATTGACAAAAAAGTTAAAGAGTATGGTGGGTTGTTAAACAAGGAAGCAGCAACTTTGTTAATATTTAAGAAATTAAAAGATGAAAATGAAGGGAAAGAAGAAAAGGAAGATGAAGAGAAAGAGGAAATGGGGGACGTTGAATTAGATGAGATTGATGTAGATGTTATTCCATTAGAGGATGTTTTAGAGAGGATGATTGAAATTAATACTGTTGCAAGAATTGAGAGGATTTTTGATGTGAAGGAGGTTAATGGAAATAGGGTAGTTAATATTCTCTTAAACGATGGAACAAGAAGGGCTCTATTATCTTTATGGAACGAGGATATTGAATTAATTAAAACTAAGAATTTGAAGGAAGGAAATGGCATCTTAATAAAGAACGCCTATGCACCAAAGATATACAAGGACAGGATTCATCTATCCATTAGAGAGGGAGATATTGTTAAAGTTAAGTCAGATTTGCCCCCAATTGAAGAACTTATAAGGATGGTTAATGAGAGGAAGTTTTCATTTGAGAGAAAGAAAATAGATAAGTTAAAGGAAGGGGATGGTGCAGAGATAAGGGGTATTATTGTTGCAATACACAGTTCTGAGCCTTATTTCCCAGTGTGTGAAAAGTGCAATAAGAAGATGGTTTTAAAGAAGGGTTATGCTATATGTGGCTGTGGAAATAAGGTTGATGAGGAAAGTGAGGATTTAAGATGGATATTTTTGTGCAATGTGACAGTTGATGACGGCTCTGGGAACATAAAGGTTGTTTTGAATGACAACACCAATGCGATGGATTTTGATGAGTTGAAGAGGTTGGTTATTGAAGGAGAGGATTTAGAGAAGTATTTAAATGATAAACTTCTTGGCATGGATGTTGTTGTTAGAGGAATTGTGGCGTTTGATGATTATCTACAATCTCCAGTATTTAAAGCAAGGTATTGGGAAGTGACAAATCCAATTGAGGAATTTAAAAGGAAAAAAGAATAGTAACTTGGTGGTCTTATGTATAGATTGAAAAAAATTGGTGAGATAAAAGATATTGATGAAAAAGTTGCCATAATTGGGAAAATTAAAGATATTGGGGAGAAGATAATGGTTGAAGATGGGAGTGGGGAGATTTTGGTATCTTTAAGAAAAGATTCCGATGCCCAATTGAATATAAATGGTAAAGTTTTGGTTTTTGGGACAACAAAACTCACGCCAAAGGGTTTGGTAATTTTAGGGGATGTTGTTCCTGTGGATGATGCAGAGGAAGAGTTGTTGATGGAGTTTGAAGAGATAATTAAGAATATAAATAAAACTTAAGGTGGTTTTATGAGATTAACTGCCAAAAGGATTCCATTAAAGGCAATAAGTGAGGGAAATTATGTTGTAACAGAAGGAAGGTGGGAGAGTAACTATTTAGAGCATCCGATTTATGGTAAAGTTTCAAGGGTTGCTGTTTATGGGGTTGTGATATCTAAGTATGAAAATAAGGTAAAGGAAGTTTGTTCAATCACTGTTGATGATTTTACTGGAGATATTAGGGTTGTTGGGTTTAGAGGAATGGCAAAATACCTTGAGAAGTTTGATGTTGGAGATATTGTTTTGGTTGTTGGGAAATTGAAGAAAGGTATTAGGGATGAAATTTACATTTCCCCTGAAATTGTTAGGAAGGTTTCAATAAACCATTTATTTTTAAATGCAATTGAGAATTTTAAAGTGGGGGAAAATGAAGTTTGAAATTATCCATTTGGATAGGATAGATTCTACAAACATCTATGCGTATAAACTTGCAAAGGAGGGGGAGAGAAATATTGTAGTGGTTGCAGATGAACAAACGTTTGGAAAGGGGAGGTTGGATAGGGCATGGTTTTCTGATTTTGGAGGGTTATATTTTTCAATTGTTTTGGAATCTGATGTGGATAGATTCCCAGTTTTGAATTTTTTAGCGTCACTCTGTGTAGTTAAAACTTTAAGGAACTACTCAAATAAGGCATTTGGTATAAAATGGCCTAACGATATAATAGTTAATAACAAAAAAATCTGCGGAATTTTGAGTGAGGTTAATGTGGAACGTGGTTTTATGGTTCTTGGGATTGGGATTAATGTGAACAATAAAATTAGAGAAGAGATAAAAGATATTGCAACATCGTTAAAAGAAGTTGAAGGAAAAGAATTCAATAAAATGGAAATTTTAAAAACATTTTTGGAGATTTTTGAGAGTTATTTAATTAATTTAAATCCAGAGGATATTTTGAGGGAATATAAGGAAAATTCTTTGACATTAGATGAGTATGTAAAAATAATAACTCCAAACAGGGAGATTCTTGGCCGTGTTGTTAATATTACTTATGAAGGCATTATATTGCAAACGGATGAGAAATTGGAGATTGTTGATGTTGGGGATTGCATTCATTTGAGAAAAGTGGATTGAACTTAAATTAGTTCCATCCTTGTTTTAATGGACTAAGATTTCAAACAAACCATCTCCACCATCGACTAAAATCTGTGGTATCCCGAAATTATTTCGCACATAATAATTATAAATCGACCATAGTAGATATATCTTACATGCTAAGTTGTATGAAGAAGCGACATCAGACGTTGTAATTTCTGCTTTAAAAAGTATGGGGAATCTAAAAAGATATTAACCGATAATGGAACTCAATTCGCCCCTGCAAGAGGAGGAGTATCTAAATTCCAAAAATTCTTATTAGAAAATGGAATTTTGCATATAAGGACCTCTGTTAGACATCCCCAAACAATAGGAAAAGTTAAAAGGATAAATAGAGAAGTTGAATATCGTTATATATGTTCAATAGTTTAGAAAAGTTCGTAGATTGGCATAATCGAGTAAAACCACATCGTTCTCTTAATTTTAAAACTCCTTATGAAGTTTATTACGGTGTAGAGTGTGATAAGGAGGTGATTAGCGTATGAAAAATTATGGCGAAATAATTTCAGGATACAATAACATTATTTTTTATGAGTCATTAATATCCTATTAATACCCTCAATTACTGCCTCAACAGATGCTCTGACAATGTCTTCTCTTGCTGCTTTTGTTGTCACTTCCTTTCCATAACCTTCCAATGTAACGATAACCTCTGCTAACGCATCAGTACCTCCAGTTATGGCATTTATGTGGTATTCCTTCAACTTTATCTTTTCCCCAATAACTGACTGGATTGCCTTAACTGCTGCATCAACTGGACCTACACCAATGGCAGATCTCTTCTTAACATCCTTATTTATTCTTAAAGCAACTGATGCTGTTGGGATTATTCTATTTCCTGTCATTACTGCAATTTGCTCTAAGTCCACGATCCTCTCTGATTTTAATGTCCTTTTTGTAACATCCTCTATAATTGCCTCAACATCGGCATCAGTAATCCTCTTACCTTTATCTCCAAGTGATTTTATTCTATTTATGATTTCTTTAAATTGCTCCTCTGTAACGTTTTTTCCAACTTCAATACCGAGTTCTTTAAGTTTTGCCTTTATTGCATGAGCACCGGTGTGTTTTCCAAGGATGATTTTCCTCTTCTGCCCAACAAGTTCAGGTGGAATTGGTTCATAGGTTAAAGCATGCTCTAAAACCCCATGAGCATGTATTCCACTCTCATGAGCAAAGGCATTTTCTCCAACGACAGCCTTGTTTGGTTGAACTTTTATACCAGTTAATTTTGATACCAATCTTGATAAATTGGTTAGTTTTTCAGTTTTTATTTTTGTGTTTATGCCGTATATACTCTTTAAAATCATAACGACCTCTTCTAAGGATGCATTTCCCGCCCTCTCTCCAATCCCATTTACAGTGCAATGTATCTGCTCTGCTCCACCTTCAACTGCCGCTATGGAGTTAGCAACTGCAAGTCCAAAATCGTTGTGACAGTGCACTGAAATTGGAACATCCATCTCTTTTTTAACCTCCTTTATTAAATACTCCATTGCCTTTGGTATCATAACTCCAACCGTATCTGGGACATTTATAACATCTGCCCCAGCATCAACCGCATTTTTATAAACCTCAATTAGATAATCGATTTCAGTTCTTGTTGCATCCTCACTTGAAAACTCAACCTTAATGCCATGGCTTTTTATGTATTCTATTGCCTCAACTGCCCTGTTTATAACCTCTTCCTTATCCATCTTTAACTTATACTTCCTATGCAATGGAGATGTTGCTATAAATGTGTGTATCCTATCGACTCCACAATCAATAGATACATCAATATCTTTTTTTACTGCCCTTGCAAGCCCACAAATCTCTGCGTCTAAGTTGAGAGAGGTTATTTTCTTAACTGCCTCCATCTCTCCAGTAGAGGATACTGGAAACCCTGCCTCTATAACATCAACGCCAATATTGTTTAATGCTATAGCAATCTCAACCTTCTCATCAGGAGTTAGAGAAACCCCTGGTGTTTGTTCTCCATCTCTCAAAGTTGTATCAAATATCTTAATGCTTTCTGGAAAATTTATGTCCTTTATTGCTTCTTTGATTATGTCGTTTATTTTGCAGTAGGGTTCCATATGTTTCACCTTCCCAGTAATTGAAATTTAAATAATTATTTATTTCTCAAGTAGTATCCACCAAACAATCCGCAAATCAACCCAACAACCAAGTAGGTTATATTTATAAATGTATTTTTTACATTTAATGTGTTTATTGGCTCTGTTTTTTCAAATTGTGGCTTTTCTTTATTATGGTTACTATTGTTGTAGTAACTAGTTGTATTTTCTGTTTCATCCATACTTATGTAACTTATCGCCTTCAATATATCAATATCCATTTGAGCATAGGATGTGGCGTATTTGTAATACATAATCTTTGAGATTGTATCATTTAAACTTTCAGCATATTCATAATACCCCAAAGCAGACATTGGTAGTATTCCATAACTCTCTGCAATGTTTATCTTTTCCCTTGCAAGGTTTCTTAGGTAGTTGTAGTCGTTCATAAACTCCAATGATGTTGTTGCCAAAACTGATGCATCAATACTGTTTGAAATTGTTAATAAATAATCCCTTTCGTTGTATGCCTTTTTTGCATAATTTAGTTTTTTATCTCCTTCATCTACAAGTGGTGATGGCATAACCATTGAAGAATACAGAACAATGGTTTCCGCATTGTCAAGATACTCTTGGGAGAGTTGTTTAAGTTTTTGAGTATCTATGGTTTCTCCACCATTATCTGGACTTAAATTTAACCACCATATAGCACTTTCTCCCCTACATTTAGCATAAGCCCCATATTTTATTGCTTCAATTGGAGAATTGCTATAGTAACTTTTCCAAGCACTATCGAGGAAGTTTTCACCTTCAAATATTCTATTCTTTGCTGCAATTACAAATTCTATATTATTTTTTGTTATTTTATGGCTGTTTATGATTTCTTTTTTATGTTCCAAGTCATTTTGAATGTTCAGTAGGTATTTTTTTACATCTTCTCCATTAAAATAATCGATCGTAGCATCTATGGTTTCAAGTTTTATGATTGCATTGAATCCACTACATGTTGATGCGTAATATTTCCCGTCCATATATTGACTATCTTCCTTTTTTATTAAATCTTCTGCTTCTTTCAATTCATTTTCCAAAGAATTTTGGTATTCATATCCGAAATAGTTGTTTTTTAATTTTTCTTCAACCTCTGCGTATTTCTCTTTTGATTTTTTTAGTATGTCTGTTGCAAGTACCCTCATGGATTTTGTGTACTTCTCTTCAATAATTGGGTTTGGACTGTATGTTTTCTTTTTTAGTTTGTGATTTGTGAAGTAGTAGAGGGCATCGTATATACTCTCTATCTCAATAACATTAATTCCCAATTTTTTACCAAACTCTACAGCATCAACAGTTTTGCCATCACGATTAACATATCTTTCCCCTTTAGGAATCAAGAAATAATTGCATCCACATTCTTTTGCTGCCTCAATTTTCTCTAAAATCCCACCAACTGGACCTATACTCCCATCAGGGTTTATCATTCCAGTCATCATGACGTTTTTATTCAAACTCCAATTGTTCAATTCAGCAATTGTTGCAACACATAAAGTTGCCCCAGCAGAAGGTCCTCCAACTATTGGCACATCAGATCTAACTATATAATAGACATTGTAATCCTTCACATTCTTTCCAGCAATGTCAAATGCTACTTTACTTGCAATTCTTGCAGAACCTTGCATATCCAACTGGGTTAAAGGCATAGTATCCATAAAAACATGCCCATCTCCCTTTGTTACGATAACCTCAATATTTACTGGAACTCCTTTGTAGCCATAATCCGTCTGTGCAACTGCTGGTGCAGTTATGGATATTGCAAAACTCTGCATCATTAGGGTAAATAATACTGAAATAATTAGCAGTTTGAATGTATTTTTCATAATTATCCCTCGAATATTTATATAACATAACAATTATAATAATTCATGTAATTGACATTTATTATACTTTTTTAAATATTTTGCTATTTCTAATTATACCATAGGTGATATTTTGAAGTTAAGAGAACAGTGGGGTTCCAAATTGGGTTTTATACTTGCTGCCGTAGGTTCAGCAATAGGCTTAGGAAATATTTGGAGATTTGGTTATATGGTTTATACAAATGGAGGGGGGGCATTTTTAATCCCTTACTTTGTGGCATTGTTTTGTGTTGGTATCTCACTTATGATACTTGAACTTGCCTTAGGGCATCTAACAAAAGGCTCTGCTCCACTGGCATTTAGAAAGATACATGAAAAAAGCGAGTGGGTGGGTTGGATTGCGGTTATTGCGGGTTTTGTCATAACTACATACTACAATGTGATAATTGCTTGGAGTTTATACTATTTATTAAATATAATTGCCTTCGGTTTACCAAATGACCCAAATAACTTCTTCTTTAATGATGTCCTTAATATTTCAAGTAGTGTTGGAGAGATTGGTGGGTTTGTTTGGGGGGTATTGGTATCGGTTATAGCAATTTGGGCAATAAACTTCTTTATAGTAAATTGTGGAGTCAAGAAGGGTCTTGAGAAGGCAAACAAGATATCCATACCTTTATTGTTTATACTTGTATTAATTTTGGTGTTTAGGGGCATAACACTACCCGGTGGATTGGAAGGAGTAAGTTGGTATTTAACGCCAAATTTTGCAGTATTGAAAGATCCCGAAATATGGATAAATGCTTTTTCACAGATATTCTTCAGTTTGAGTCTTGGATTTGGGATAATGATTGCCTATGCAAGTTATCTCCCTAAAAAAAGTGATATAACAACAAGTGCATTTACAATATCTCTATTAAATTGTGGATTTTCATTCTTGGCTGGTTTTGCCGTATTTGGAACCCTTGGGTATATGGCTTATGCAACAGGGATGCCATTGGATGAAGTGGTCTCACAAGGTATTGCATTGGCATTTGTAACATTTCCAAAGGCAATATCTCTATTGCCAGTAGGTAGTGTTCTTATGGGAGTGGTGTTCTTCTTTGCATTGGTTATTGCAGGTATATCATCTTCAGTTTCCCTTATTGAGGCATTAGTTTCTGCGATAATGGATAAATTTGATGTTGGGAGGAAAAAAGCACTAACACTTGTTACAGTTTTGGGATTACTTGGAAGTTCAATATATGCCACAAAAGGTGGTTTGTATTACCTTGATATGGTAGATCACTTTGCATCAGGTTACTTATTACCAATATCTGGGGTTTTGGAGGTTATAGTGGTTGTGTGGATTTTTGGGGGAGAGAGGATATTGAATTATGTAAACAGATTGTCGGAAATAAAAATAGGCTCTTGGTGGAAGTATCTTGCTGGAATTTTAGCACCACTGGTTTTATTAACCATAATATCACTTGATATAGTTAGTTTAATAAATGAGCCGTATGGAGGTTATTCATGGAAATATTTGGGCTTTGCAGTTTTAATAATTCCAATAGCGTTTATATTGGCGTTTATACTTTCTAAGATACCTTGGAAAAGAAAAATTGAGATAATTAGGTGAAATTATGCCACTTTCTGCTATAATCATGTTTATAATTGGGGCTACTATATTGTGGGGAGGTTCAATATACTTTCTTTGGAGAAGTTTGAAGCAGAATAAAAGGATGGATAGGGAGGATGATGAATAAAAATTATGGTCTTGGGTATTAAAAAGCAAACTTAACGCCAAAATTTTATAATACTAACTTTTCCTTCAAAAGATAAAAAACAGAAAGCAAATTAACCACCAAATTTAAGGGTATATTTATCTTTATTATTAACTAACTCCTTTATTCCTATTTCTACTGCAAATTTTTGAAATGATAAGTTTGTATAGATTACTTTATCTTTATTTTTGAAAAATCTTTCAATTCTGTTCCTATCTTCTGATGATTTTTTATCTTTATGGTGGTTTATCACATATATTTCTGGTGTATCTCCTTTGAAAATTTCTGCTCTTTTTAACAAATATTTTAGGTGCATATCAGCATCAGGAAACGAATATCCACATATAAAAATCCTCTCTGCATTTCTTAGAACTTCATAACATTTTAAATAAATTTGTTGAATAAACGGATTACTCATATCTTTATAAAATGTTGGTGGGATAATAACCGGCTCCATTGGTGTTTCACATTCTTTGCATATTTTATTTTTGTAAAATGCCTCAATACTTCCTTTTCTTTTTGGTGTTAATTCCATACTATTGCATGTTGGGCAATACAACCAATTTAACGAGCCGTGTGGTTTTAAAAGTAGGACTGGCTTTTTTCTATTTGAACTTACCGTAATTCCCATCACAAATTTAAATATTTATTTAATTGAATTAACTTCATCTAACACTTTAAGATTATAAGCGATTGTGAAGAGTAAGAGCTTAACACTCAGCCCTTTCTTGCTTACAGCGTGAATATGCTTAGAAAACATCGCAACTAACTTTGAGAAGTTGGTCTCAATGCTTTTTCTCAACTTATTCAATATTTTATACTTTGTTCTCTCTATAAACGATTTAATCATGTTTTCGCTTGCGGTAGCAAGCGAGTAGCAAACTCGAAGAGTTTGCCTAATTTCTTTTATCGCTTCGAAATAAACTTTCCCCTGCCTTAATAAGTTTTCGAAGCCCTTATCTATATATCCTTTGTCTCCGATTATACTGCAGTTCATAAATTCCCGAACAAACCCTCTAAAATTTTCTTTTAGAATGTCCAAATCATGCTGATTTGCAGGATTTATGGATATCAACATTAGATACAACCCATCGGTAATATAAGTTGCTTTGTATCCATAATACCACAGTCTTTTCGATGGGTTATATCCAACACTGCCGTTTTTTTAATAAGTTCCGAGTATCCAATTTTTTCATGTCTTCCCTTCCTTACGGATTTTTTCGTTTCAATTGGGATTGTATCTATGAATAATAAACAATTTTTGTTTAGGAAAGTCCTTTGAATCTCGAATAAAAGTTGTTCATATCTATTTATTCGTTCAACAATCTTGTTATATCTTATTTTCGGAAACAATCCCAACCCTTCGATTAAAAATTCATACCCCTTTTTATACATCCACCGAAGTATATCATACAAAGAACCGAAAAGATTATTAAGTCTAAGAGAGATATTTTCTCTCTGCGTGTGTATGGCGATTTGTATTTGACGACTATTAGGTAAAACTTAGCTCGCATAAGATTTATTAAACGCTTAATTCTCGGAATTTTTAGATTTATCTACGATGTTATTACCTCCAACTATTTTTTTGTAGTAATCTATAATCATATAGTTATATATTTATCTATTTGATGGGAACTACCGTAGTAAAATATATATTAGTTAAACGTATAGACAGCCAGAAGGGCAATATTAAAGAATATCAACAAAGAGAAATACATTTAATTCAAGATTAACAGTGTGATTACGATATTCCTTTCTTTATTAGTTCCTTACTACACTCTTTAGCCACTTTAAAATGATAGTCCATATTTGTATCAAATATTCTATGCAGTTT
>NZ_AGJL01000035.1 GCF_000243455.1 Methanotorris formicicus Mc-S-70
CTTGATTTTGAACATGCAAAGGACTATCTAAAAATCTATAAAAAGCGTTGGAATATAGAAACAAGATTTAGAATGTTTAAAGACCTAAAAATAAAAACGAAATCAGGACTTTAAAGGTTAGGTTGTTTCTATTTATCCTTAGAGCGATAATCCATAACTTTTGGATTTGGATGAAACATAAAAACGAAATTCCTTATAATTTAAATTATAATTTAAAAGAATTTATTATATCAATTAACGACTTTGCAAACTTGTATTGCAAACCTTCCTTTGATTATGGTGGTAATACTCGGTTGTGTATATCTAATGCATATTCGGAGATACTGATATTTTATTATCTGAATTTGCAGTTAATATTTATTAAAATTTAAAAGTTTTTTAAATGGAGTATACGTCTAATTAAATGGTGGAGTATATGGGGTTATTAGACAAACTAAAGGAAAAGTTTATGTCCTTTGAGGACTGGGTTTTAAAAGGGGATTATTACTTGGAGAAAGGAGATTATCTGAATGCGTTTGAATGCTATTATAGGGCATTGGAGAAAAAGAATGACCCAGCAATTTGGTATAACTTAGCATACTGTCTTCTCCATTTGAGTAAGTATAAGGAGGCCTTAGAGGCAATAAATGAAGCACTCAATTCTGACCCAGATAATCCACAGTATCTCTATTTGAAGGGGTGGATTTATTATAAAATGGGAAACTTAGGGGATGCATACGAATATCTCAAAGAATCATCTAATAAACTCAAAAATGATAATGTATACTACATCCTTGGAAAAATAGCGATGGGATTTGAGGATTACAATAAGGCAATAGAATACTTTAGCGAGGCACATAAAATAAACCCAAAGAACGTTGATGCATTGGCAGAAATTGGAAAGATTTATCTTTTACATGGGGATATGGACTCAGGTGCGGAGTATTTTACTGAATATTTGAAGAGGAATCCAAATGGTAAGTATAAGGTTGTGTTGGATTTTATTGAGAAATCAAAAAATGAAATCCAAGTTTACGACCTTATGGAAGGGGGATTGAAATATTTAAAAATGAAAAAACATGTTGAGGCATTAAAATACTTTAACAAGATCGTCAAGTTAATTCAAAATGATGAATACTCTTACTACTACAAGGCAGTGATATTTGAGAACTTTGAGGAGTACAATAAGGCATTGAAGGAAATTGAGAATGCATTAGACATTTCAAAAAACAACATATTTTATAGCAAGAAGGGAGATATTTTAAAGCATCTTAAGAGGTATGATGAGGCAATAGTGCAATATCAAAATGCATTGGAATGCAACAATGAATGCCCCTACACATATTTAGGTTTGGGACAATTATATTTTGAAATAGGTGAGTATGAGAAGGCAAGTGAATGCTTTGATAACTTACTTGAATGCTACATGTCAAACCTTCCATCTGAGGATAGGGATTTATTTAACATATATGGGTTGATTGGTAAGGGAGAAACGAGCAATACGAGGAGATTTTTTGAGGAATCATTGGATTATATAAACAGATACCTATCAAAAAATATGGATGATGTTTATTGGTGGTATTTGAAGGGTTATGTTCTTTACAAACTTAGGGATTATAGGGGAGCGTTGGAGGCACTTTACAACGCATCAAAAATTGATAACAAAAACATCGAAATTTTGAATGCAGTGTGTGTTATCTATGAAAAACTTGGTAGAATTGAGGATGCAATAAACATTTACAAACAAATATTAAGTATAGAACCAAATATGGAGCATATAAAAGATTATATTGAAAATCTGTCATCAAATAAACCATCTGGCAATGAGATTCCATCGATACTGCATAAAAAAATATCAATTTACTACAGAATACCAATGCCAATATACTGTGGAAACAATATTTTAAAAAGCATTAAGGATAAAAATCCAATTGAGGCTTATTATCACTTTAATATGTTGATTAAAATCCTATCACCAATTAAAGATGATATAGGGGAGAAGATATCAGAAGTTTCTGATTTGTTGTGTTATGAGATGTATAGGTTTGCCGATAAACTTGAGGATTATGAACCAGAAAAAACTACCTTATCAAGGATTGAGGGATTGTTTAAATTACTTTTAGAATATGGGGAGGGTGTCTAAGTGATAGTAGGAAAAATTATTGGAGATACAACAACATCAGAATGTCAATTTAAGACAGACAAAAAGATAAGATCTGGAGAATATGTTGTGGTAAAGAATATTGATGATGAGGATGTTTTAGGGGTTATAAAGAACATTAAGGCATCTGATAATCACTTTATATGTGGTGTGAAAATTCTTGGTGTATTGAAAGGAAAAAAATTATTCCCCAACAGGAGTCCAATAGTTTATGGTGGAGATGTTTATCTTGGAGATGAGGAGATATTAAAAACCTTATTTTACAACGAAAAAGGCATAAAGATAGGGCACCTATTGACGAGAGAATCGATAAGTGTTTATTTAGATGTTGATAAACTTGTATCAAGGCATTTTGCAATTCTTGCCGTAACTGGAGGAGGAAAATCAAATACAGTAGCGGTTATTTGTAAGGAACTTGGAAGTAAGAATGGGACGCTTGTAATTTTTGATCCCCATGGGGAGTATATGAAACTCAGTCATGAGAGTATCGAAATGAAGATGAATCCACTTACTGCAAAGATTGACCCATCACTCCTGTCTCCAAATGAACTTGCGGACTTAGTGGGTATTGATAAGGAGGATAAAAAAGAGAGAATTTACCTATCTTTTGCATTCAATACTGTGAAGAGAAAGGCTTTTGAGAATAGGAAGGAATTGAGGGGATCAAGGTTCTTAGAGGAACTTCTGAATATCATGTATGAATGGGTAAAAAATGTAGACGTTGGATGGGATATAGAGTATTACAACCCACGAAAAAAGATGTATGATAGAAGGAAGTTGAGTAGGGAAGATGGGGATGTGTTATTTTCTTTAATCGATATTATTGAAAATTTCCAACTGACGTTTTCTGAAAATATTGGGGATAGAGATATATTGGAAAAACTTGAAGTTGGAAAAATAAATGTTGTTGATTTGAGCGGTTTGGAAGTATCTCAAATGGTTTCAATTGTTTCCTATGTTGCAAGACGTCTTCTGTCAAAAAGAATCCTCTACCTAAAAGCACAGAGGAACTTTGACAATCCAATAGAGGATATCAGAAAAAAATCAAGGGAAATCCTTAACGAAATTAAAACAAAATATAGAATAGTTACAAAACCTTTACTTCTGATCGTTGAGGAGGCACACATATATATTCCAATAAATGAATATAATGATGCAAGTTTGTGGTTAGGAAAGATTGCAAGAGAGGGAAGGAAATTTGGTGTTGGTTTAGGACTTATCTCCCAAAGACCTAAACAACTCAATCCCGATGTTTTATCCCAAACAAACACAAAGATAATACTAAGAATCGTTGAACCAGAAGACCAAAAATATATTCAAATGGCATCTGAGGATTTAGGAGAAGATTTGGTTAAGGATTTGGCATCATTGGGAATTGGGGAAGCGGTGATTATTGGAACAGCAATATCTATGCCAACAATAGTTAAAATAGATAAGTTTGATGGAAGTTATGGAGGAGAAGATATTAAAATTTATGATGCGTGGAATTCAATTGGTGGAGATGAGTTTGTTGATGACTTTAAGTTTGGATTTTAGTAGAGATTTCCATTCCTAAATTTTTCTATTTGGTTTTTAATGATATTCTCAAGTTCTCCATCATCTTTTAAAAACATCCTTTGAGAAAAGATTTTCCCTTTTCCAATGAATTTAATAAATCCATTCTCTTTTTTTATTTCTTTGATTTTATTCCAACTTATAAATTTATTTTGATAGTAAATCCCATCTTCACCAATAAAAACATCTATTTCATTATTCATTGATATCCAAATAACAATCATAGATATAATAATAAAAATCTCTGCAATTATTGAAGATATTGAAATTGAATCACCATAAACTACATATATTAAAATATTAAACACAATTAAACCAAAAATCATAAGTCCAAACAAAATTGGCATTGTTTTCTTATCAAACTCTGCCTTTTTCCCATACAATAGATTAAGATAGTTCATTTTAATTTTCTTTAAAACTCTATATTTAATCTTTGGTTGCATTTTTGATATTTTGTAAAAAATAATGCTATTGATTAACAACACGATTGAAACATATAGCATAGGGTCCATAGCTTCACCCATAAATATCTCAATAACCAATTAGTTTATAATCTTATAAGTTAATAATAAAGATATATATTTTGGTGAGAAAATGGAAGACATAAAAATCAAAGAGATTTTTGAAAACATCTATGAAGTTGATTTGGAAGATGGTTTAAAAAGAATAGCAACAAAATCTATTGTTAAGGGAAAAAAGGTTTATGGTGAAAGAATAATAAATATTGGAGATGATGAATACAGAATTTGGAATCCAAACAAAAGTAAGTTAGCAGCGGCAATAATAAACGGATTAAAGGTTATGCCCATAAAAAAAGGTACAAAAGTTCTTTATTTGGGAGCATCAGCAGGAACAACGCCATCCCACGTTGCAGATATTGTTGAAAAATCCCCCGTTTATTCAGTTGAATATTCCCCAAGGATCATGAGGGAGTTTTTAGAGGTTTGTGAGGATAGGAAAAATTTAATCCCAATATTGGGCGATGCAAATAAACCCCAAGAATACGCTTTTATTGTAGAAAAGGTTGATGTTATTTATGAGGATGTTGCTCAACCAAATCAAGCGGAGATTTTAATTAAAAATGCAAAGTGGTTCTTAAAGAAAGGCGGTTACGGAATGATTTCCATAAAGGCAAGGAGCATAGATGTCACAAAAGATCCAAAAGAAATATTCAAAGAGCAAAAAGAGATTTTAGAAAAAAATAGATTTAAAATTGTTGATGAAGTAAATATTGGGCCATTTGAAAAAGACCACATTATGTTCGTAGGTATTTGGGAAGGATAGGCTTAATAACCTATATTTTTTTATTTTATTATTCCTATTATTTAAAATTTAATAACTATTTTAAAAATTTGTTACACAATGGTGATATAATTTTAAAATTTTTAATATCTGATAATAATTATTATTATATTTGATATCAAATCATAATATTTATATATAAAATTATAGTATGTATGAATGTGAAAATATCCTTAAGGTGATATTTTGAATGTAAAAAAGTTTGGAATTTTATTACTATGTGGGATGCTTGTCTTTACCGTAGCGATGTGTGGTTGCACACAAAAAACCACAACAGAAGAAGTAAAACCCACAACAACTAATCCAACAACCGGAGATGAAACAAAACCAAAAACAAAACCCCAAATCCTTACTTTAGGGGCTTACAAAGACCTTAAGGGCTTTGAAGGTAAGAGTTTGGTGTTTGATACTCTTTTAAAATACAATGATGATTTCTCACCAAAACCAAATATAATTGAAAGTTGGGAAGTTTTAGATGATAAAAAAACCTATATTCTCCACATTAAAAAGGGTATAAAATTCCATAATGGAAAAGAGGCAAATGCAGATGTTGTTAAGTTTTCTATAGAATACTGGGCTCCTTACAGATACTGCAGATATATGAAGTATCTCGATAGTATGGAGAAAGTTGATAACTACACATTAAAAGTTAAGTTTAAAGAATCCTACTCGCCATTCTTATTGGAGTTGCCAAGGATCTACTTAACACTTCCAGAAACAGTTGATGACAAAGGAAACATTAAAGAATGGATTGGAACTGGTCCATTCATCTTAAAAGAATATCAAAAGGACCAAAAGGCAATTTTAGTTAGAAACGACAACTACTGGAACAAAGAAAAGATGCCAAAGATTGAGGAAGTTATTTGGAAGGTTATTCCAGATGAAAATGCAAGAATTATGGCATTGAAGAGTGGAGAAGTTGATGCAATTGGAGTTACTGAGCATTATCTTTCAATCCCAGCACAGAGAATTCCAGAATTGCAAAAAACACCTGGAATTAAGGTTATGATTGCAGACAAAGGAACCATTGAAACCTACTCCTTTAACTACAAGAAAGGACCTTTAACAGATGTAAGGGTTAGGAAGGCTATTGCCTATGCAATTGATAGAGAAGGGCTTTGTAGGGATTTATTCTCCAACATTCCAAAACCTACAGGACATTTACTATTGCCTGAATTTATACATGGTCCAAAGAATGTTGAGCCATACACATACAATCCAGAGAAGGCAAAACAACTCCTTGCAGAGGCAGGTTATAAAGATACAGATGGAGATGGCATCTTAGATAAAGATGGAAAACCATTGAAATTGGTTTTATTAACAGGAGATAGGCAGATGGAAAGAGATACAGCAGTCTATATGCAAAATAATTTAAAGAATATTGGAATTGATGTAGAGATTAAGAGTTTAGAAGACAAAGCAAGAAAGCAATTGGCTAAAAAAGGAGAGTTTGATATCTGCAGGTGCCACCCATGGGTTGCTCCACCAGTTAGGTACTTGAAGTGGAGATGCACAGACAATGGCTATGACAACTACGGATGTAAGTTTGGAGTGAATGAGGACGTTAAAGAGTTAATTGATAAAATCTACACAGCAAAGAGTGATGAAGATCTGGAAAAATACTGGAATGAATTATGGAAAATTGAATATGACTTCTGCCCAGCAATGGGGTTGTATGTAAGACCAAGAGCATTTGCATTTAAAGACAATATTGAAGGATTTAGGTTTGATGCAGATGTTGGATATATCGATTTAAGTAATGTGGTTATAAAATAACATCAATTAAATTTTAATTTTTTTAGGTGGGTTGTAATGAAGAAATTTATAATGAGAAGATTGTTTTTGGCAATACCAACTGCAATATTTGTTTCTTTGATCTCATTTTCACTGTTGTATTTTTCTCCTGGAAATCCAGCGGAGATTGTTTTAGAAATGAAATCTCCAGATGGAAGTCCAGATAACCAGATGATTAAGGAGTATGAGAAAAAATTGGGTTTAGACAAGCCGTTTTATGAATTATATTTAATTTGGTTGAGTAGGGTAGTGAGGGGAGATTTAGGCTACTCTTTCCAGAATGGAGAACCAGTTTTGGATGAGTTTATGGCAAGGTTTCCATATACGGTTATGATTATGATAGGGGCTACTGTTGTTTATTTTATATTGGGGATTACGATGGGGATTTTATCTGCCTTAAATAAAGATGGAGTTATTGATAATTTAGTTAGGGCCTATGCATCAATAAAAATGGCAATACCAAGTTTTTGGTTGGCATTGTTGTTAATTTGGATATTTTCTGTTAAACTTAAACTTGTTAGTGCCTTTGGATACAATGGATTGGAAAGTTTAATATTGCCTTCTCTTGCCCTTGGCTTAGGAATGGCTGGTTCTTTGGCAAGGGTTTTGAGGACTTGCATCCTTGAAACGTTGAGTAGTGATTATATTTTAACTGCAAGGGCAAAGGGTCTTAGAGAGATTGTTATTATGTTAAGACATGTTTTAAAAAATGCATTTTTGCCTGTTGTTACTTTAATTGGAATGAAAACTGCCTATCTATTAGGAGGGGCTGTGATAGTTGAGACTATTTTTGGTTGGCCAGGGATGGGGAGTTATTTTGTTGAGGCAATAAATGCAAAAGATTTCCCAATTGTGTCTGGATTTGTGTTTATATTTGGAATTCTCTTTGTTCTGGTTAATTTGATTGTTGATGTTTCCTATGCAATGTTGGACCCAAGGGTAAGATATGATAAAGGTGAATAGAGGATGGAAGCAAAGAGAAAGATTGTTTTATGCTCATTGGGGATTGGGATAGTATTTGTTATTTCTCTATTCTCCCCCCATATATTCAAAGATGTGAATGAGATAAATTTTAAAGAAAAACTCCAACCACCAAGTTTAAAACATCCGTTTGGAACTGACAACTTTGGCAGGGATTTATTGGAGAGAACTTTGTGTGGATTGAGAATTTCCTTAATTTTGGCAGTTTGCATTGAGATAATTTCCTTAACTATTGGAATTTCGATTGGATTGATAGCAGGATATTATGGAGGGATTGTTGATGAGATAATAAGTAGGGTTATAGATACTTTAATGGCATTTCCAAATATTATCTTTGCCTTAACATTAATTGCCATTTTAGGACAGGGGATGGTTACTTTAATCTTAGCACTTTCACTCCTTGGATGGATTGGCTATGCAAGGATTATTAGGAGTGAGGTTTTATCAATAAAAGAGAATGAGTATGTTTTATTATCAAAGGCAGTTGGAGGAAGCGATTTCTATATAATGATAAAGCACATCCTTCCAAATGCAATAATGCCTTTAATCCCTCTTGCTACTTTAATGATTGGGCATTCAGTCCTTTCTATTGCTGGATTAAGCTTTCTCGGCTTGGGAGTTCAGCCACCAACACCAGAACTTGGTTTAATGCTTAAAGAATCAATGACCTATATGGATATTGCTCCTTGGTTGATGATTTTTCCAGGATTAGTTTTATCAGTTTGTGTTTTGCTCTTTAATACTCTTGGAGATGCTTTAAGAGATTTATTTGACCCAAGAAAAAGAGAGATGTGGTGATACAATGGATATTAAAAACTATATAAAATCAAGGTGGAATCAGCATGCAGAGAGATATGATAAGATTCCAGCACATGGTGTGAATTCTGAAAAGGATAAAATTGCTGTTAAAGAGGCATTAAAAGAGATTCTTAAGGAAAAAATGAGAGTTTTAGATATTGGATGCGGAACTGGCTTTTTGTCCTTAATTTTGGCAGAACTAGGTTGTGAAGTTGTTGCTATTGATTTATCAGAAAATATGATGGAGAAAGCAAAGGAGAAAGCAGAGAAATTTGGCTACAATATTTTGTTTAAGGTGGAAGATGCAGAGAACCTATCTTTTGAAGATGAGACTTTTGATGCCGTCTTAGAAAGACACGTTTTATGGACGCTTCCTAATGTAGAGAGGGCAATTAAAAAATGGACAAGAGTATTAAAAAAAAGAGGAAAACTGATATTGATTGAGAGTGAGAAGAAGGGAAATACTGCAAACCACCACTATGATGAAGAGATTGCAAAAAAACTTCCGTTTGGAAATGGTGTTGATTTGGAGAAATTTGAAGAGATTGCTAAAAGCTGTAATTTAACATTCACAACAAAAAAGTTGGATTGTGAGAAGATAAATCTGATGATTATTTGTGAAAAATTATAATTTTATTCTCAATTAGTAATAAAATTTAAATACTTAATGTTAAGAAATAGCAATGAATTCCATATAGAGTACAACTTAAATGGTGATTCAATGGAGCCGATGCAGGGTTGTAGAATGATAGGAGCGGTTAGAGCATTTATTGGTATTGAAGATGGCTATATAGTTCTCCACTCTCCTCCTGGATGCCATTCTGGAGTTATGATGCTTGAGGTTTTGCAAGATAATAGCGATTGGAGAATAGCAGTTTCTGGAATGCATCAGAGGGATTTGATTTATGGTGCTGAAGATAAATGCCTTTTGGCAATAAAGAAGGTTTATGAAAACTTTAAGCCATCCTTTATTGTATCTATGGATTGCTGTTCATCTGGAATTTTGGGAGAGGATTTGGAGAGTGTTGTTGAAAATGCAAAAAAGGAGATTAATACTGAGGTTATTTATTTTAGCGGAGCAGGTTATCATAGTTTGGCCTATTATGGCTATGAGGAGGCATTGGAGGGATTAATCAAATTCATGGAGCAAAAGGAAATTATTAAGAATTCAATAAATCTCATTGGGATAAAGATAGATGATTTTAAGGTAAAGGAGGATATTGAGGAAATTAAAAGGATTTGTAACAACGCAGGTATTGGGATAAATGCTATCCTAACCTACGATACCTTTGAAAATATAAAAAATGCCCCAAATGCTGAGTTGAATGTTGTTTTTGGAGATGGGATTAAATTGGCTGAAGAGATGAAAAAGAAATTTGGAATCCCTTATGTTATTGTTGATTATCCTTACGGTTTAAATGGAACATTGGAGTTTTTAAACGCTATGGATGAGTTTTTCGATGTAAATTTTGATTTTGTTGAGAAGGAGAAAGAGAAGATAAATAAAATTGTTGAAAAAGTCCAATTTTACTTAAAAGGGTTTTATGGAATGAGTTGTGCAGTTGTTGGAGATTATAAAGCAATAGGATTTGCTAAATTTTTATCAGATGAGATTGGATTCGATATTGATACATTAGGCATTTCAAAATTCTACAACATGGAAAATAAACTAAAAGAAATTAAGGATTTTGTTGAAAATGTTGTTATTGATGATAGGAAAGAATTGGAAGATAAAATCATGAAAAATGATATTGAAGTTCTCTTTGGCTCAACATATGAGAAAAAAATAGCCCAAGAGAAGGGAATTCCATTAATAAGGTTTTCCTATCCAGTAGTTGATGAAGTATCTTTAATAAATTCTCCACTCGCTGGCTTTAATGGGATTCCAACGATTATTGAGCGAATGATAAATGAAATTATTAAAGCATAGGTGAAATTATGCAATACAAACAACAGAAGATAAGGATTTGTTCAAATTTTCCATTGCATAGGCAGAGTGGTATTCCTGGAAAGGTCTGTGGAGCTTTAAGGATAGCAAATCAAATAAAAGGATGCATTCCTATCCTTCACTCCCCAGTTGGTTGTGCATTCCAAAGGAAGATAAATACCTTCGCCCCTTATGAGATAACCTATAACTTACCTTGCACAGATTTAACTGAGGTTGATACTGTCTATGGAGGACATGAGAAATTGATTGAGAAGATTTTAGAGGTTGATAAAAAATACAAACCAGAACTTATAATGATTATCTCTACCTGTGCCCCAGATTTGATTGGAGAGGATTATGAGATTACTTTGGACGAGGTTAGGGAAAAAGTAAATGCAAAAATCATCTATGACACTGGGCATGCAAAGAGAGCCCCAGTAGGAATGCAGAGTGCTATGTATTCCTTAGCAACTCAGGTTATGGAAGTGGGGGAGAAGATTGAGAAGAGTTTGAATATCTTTAAACTCTCATATCATAGAACTGACTTGGTTGATGAATTTGTTGATATTTTGAAGGAGATGGGTGCTTATGTTAATGGCATCTATTTCAACAACAATACGGTTGAAGAAATAAGAAATATCCCAAGAGCAGAACTCAATTTGGTTGATTATCCTGCTGACTGGGTTTTGTATGCAGAGAAGAGGTTTGGAATGAAATATCTCACACCCCCAAGGTTAAAAGTAGAGGATTCCCTAACAACATTAAATGGCTTTGCTAAGTATTTGTATGCTATTGCCGATGCTTTGAATTTAGATGCAGATGTTGTTGAGAAGAGAAAGAAAATGGCGGAGGAGGAACTTGAAAAATATAAGCAGAAATTGAAGGGCAAGAAAATAGCAAGTGGATTTTCAGTGCATGGAGGGGCTATGCAGACGTTGATTGAGGATATTGGAATGGAATGCCCAATTTTAATATTAAAAACAAGAAGGATGAGTTTGTCAATGAAAGATGAGGTTATTAAGCATATTTCAAATGCTATGACAAGATTTATTGAAAAACATCAGGGATATGCCCCAGAAATCCTTATAAATCCAACAACAGAGGAAGAGATAAGGGCAATGAAAGAACATGGCATAGAGTTGTGTGTTGGAGGGATGGAAAATAACATGTTCGAGTATTTGAGGAATGGGATTAGATTGTTCGATATGAGGAGGATGATGCAAATTTCAAAGGTTGGATTTGGAAATGCCATAAATATTGCAAGGGAGACATATAAGATATTGTTTAAAAAACCAAAATCATCATTGTTGTTAGGTAATCTCAACTATTCTGAAAAGAATCCAAGTTTAACAACTTATTGGGCAGATATTGTTGATGTGTTCCAAACATGCTGGTATTGTGAATATAGATAAAAAAGAGGTGAAGGTATGAAGCAGATAGCGTTTTATGGAAAAGGAGGAATTGGAAAATCAACAACCGTCTGTAATATAGCGGCAGCATTGGCAGATGAAGGTAAAAAAGTAATGGTTATTGGATGCGACCCAAAGCATGACTGCACATCAAATTTGAGAGGGGGGGAAGAAATCCCAACTGTTTTAGATACTTTGAGAGAAAAGGGAATGGAGAAGATGAGTTTAAATGACATATTGGATGGTAAAAAAATAGAGTTGGATGAGATTGTTTATAAGGGATATAAAGGTATTTATTGCATTGAGGCTGGAGGGCCTAAGCCTGGCTATGGATGTGCTGGAAGAGGGGTTATTGTTGCCATTGATTTGTTAAAGAAGATGAATGTTTTTGAGGAGTTGGAGGTTGATATCGTTCTCTATGATGTTTTGGGAGATGTTGTTTGTGGTGGATTTGCAATGCCTTTGAGAATGGGACTTGCTAAGCAAATTTATATTGTTACTTCCTCCGATTACATGGCTATGTATGCAGCCAATAACATCTGCAGAGGAATGAAGGAATTTGCAAAAAAAGGAGGAAGTAGGTTAGGGGGTTTAATCTATAACGTTAGAGGTTCTTTGGATGCTGGGGATATTGTTACTGAGTTTGCTAAAAAATTAGGAACTGAGATTATTGGGAAGATTCCAAATTCCTTGTTAATTGCTGAGGCGGAGATTGAGGGGAAGACGGTTGTTGAATACTCTCCAAACAGTGAGGTTGCATCAATTTATAGAGAACTCGCTAAGAAGATTTATGAAAATGAAAATGGGGTTGTTCCAAATCCATTGGAAAATGAGGAGATTATGCAGATTGGAAAGAGGGTTAAGGAAAGGATTAGAACTCTGAGAACTTAAATTTTTTTTTGGTGGGATTATGCTAAAGATAAGAATCTCCCAACTACTTTCTACAAAATATGTGATTTTAGCAAGAATCTTGACATTAAAACCAAATTTATTGTTGCAGATGAACCAACATCTATGTTAGGTGTTTCAGTCCAAGCACAAATTTTGAGTTTGATGAGGAAGATTCAAAAGGCAGAAGCATTTAAAAATGGTAAAATTGTTGAAATTGGATAAACAAAGGAATTTCTAAGAAATCCAAGGCATGAATACACAAAAAACTTATTGAGAACTCTCTTTTTGGATAAATTGCCATTAATTTTTTTAGTAACAACTAATCAATTAAATTTCTTAAATAATAAACTATATATATTCATTTTTTTAGTAGAAGAATCAATGTTTTGATGAATTAGTTATTAACTGATAGTGTGATTTAACAATATTAACTTTAAAACCAAAAAATAGAAATAGGTAGTACTTAAATAACTCGTTAAAAAACGGTGCATCTCCTATGCTAGCAGCACTTAATAGTATACTCACTAATTCTATAAATAGTTTAGGATTTAACTGTTCGGAGGAGTTATCTAAGTTCGCACAAGTTAGAACACTAACGCCAATAAAAACTATCAAAGCATTTTCAGAGTATGTCTCGGGAATTCACAGAACGACTATCGTTAAAAACCTACAAAAACTATCAGAAAATGAGTTTTGTTTGTATACTCAACTATCCAACCTTCCCGATATTTTTGATGACAATAGATTTAAATACACTGCAATAATCGATTCAACGCTACTAAGGAGATGGAGTAAAAAGGTTTATGGTTGCAATATTCGATATAACTACATCGAAAGACATAGCAAACCATATCAAGAGCAGATAAACTGCTGTATTTATCACGAAAAAAGGGATATATTCGATTTACACTACAATAAAACCACTTGGCAAAAAATCCACAGACATATTCATCGAAATTATTAGATTCTTAACTCATATAGATATCGGGACGGTCGTAGGAGACACTTTTGTAACGACAAAGAAAATTATGAAGGAATCTAAAGAATTGGGAATGGAATATATTGGTAAACTTAGGAAAAACCTGATAGTTGAATATTTCGGTAAGAAGGTTAAGGTAGAAGGACTATTTAAGAGGGATTTCGAGAAAGAAAAGCTTAAATTAAGGACTATTAATGGAATAAAGTTTAGATTATCCGAGAAAGTGGTCAATATTCCCGATGTTGGTAGAGTTAAAATCGTTGCAGTGTTGATGGAAAATCAGAAAAAACCTAAGTATCTGGTCTCTACAAACCATAAAAAGAAGGCAGAGAACATAATAAGCGAGTATATGAAGAGACCAAAGATAGAAGAAAAGCATAGAAGAGATAAATCGATTTTAGATGTTGAGGGAAATTACCTAACGTCTGAAAAGAGCAATATTGGGTTTGTTAGGTTTATAGCAATGGTATCAAACTGTATAGAATATTTAAGCCACAAATATGGATTATCATTCTATGAAGTGATTAAAGAGTGCAGTAAAGAACTAATAAAGAAAGGATTCTCGTAATCACACTGTCAGTAAATTAACCTTTGATAAAAACCAAATACCAAACAACGATTACAATTAGAAGGGGAATTTCATAAATAAGTAAGTGTAAAGTAGCCAACTTTACCCCTATTTTTCCAAATATAGACAATTGCAGAGGTAAATTTTTCCTCAAATAAATTATTATTTTGTTGATGAACTCTGCCACCAAAAGTGAGAATAAGATCTCATTTGGAGTTAAAACATTCCCATTCAAAAGTCCAGATGCAATACCAATAGCCCCTGAGATAGTGGCAAGTCCAGTTAGCATTATAACCAATACTGTAGAGGGCAAACCTAAAGCATCCAACAGCGAATCTGCAAAATTTTCAAACAGTTTTCAATAATCCATGCTCTATTAGGTAGGTTATTATCAATACGGATGGAACAAAAGACATCAAAACTCTCATATACTGTTTTACTGTATCTTTTATTATTGCATTTATTCCTCCAGATTCAAAATTAAAATCTATATTGATGTTGGTGTTGTTTTTTCTCAGCATTAAGATACCAAAGAACAAATACATACATGTAATTAAGAACTTAATCAAAACATACAAACCTCCAACATAAAAACCTAAACTCGTCGCCATTGGAATGGCAAAGAACAATATTATATGAATGCCAAATGAGAACATGCCTAAAAAATACAGCGGTATTAGATTCTCCCTTGAAAGCTCTCCTTTATTGCAGAGATTATTAAGCAAAAAATGCCCTGAGGTAGAACTAACAAAGTAAATAGCAAATATTGGAAAGTATTTATTTTTTATGTATTTTTGGAGTTTGTACAGAATATTTAAATGACACATAATATTTGCCAATAAAACCCCAATAAATATTAGGGGAAGAACTTTTGAAAATATCTCAAACGCCATCATGTTATCATTTTTTGGATTTTTAGGGTTTATTAAAAATAAGTTCTAATAGTACAGAATGATTTATAAATTATCAAAATCAACAACTTTAAATTTTAAGTAAATCAATAGATTAATGTAAAATGATTTAATTACGATTTTTTAACTTATAATTGACATCAAATCCTATTTAAATTTTAAGTTTCATAAAACAGTTATATTGGTGGGCATATGGATTTCATAAAAATACATGTAAAAGGTATTGTCCAAGGTGTGGGGTTTAGGCCTTTTGTTTATAGAATAGCAAAAGAGAATAATTTAAAAGGATATGTCAAAAATATGGGAAATTATGTTGAAATTGTGGTTGGAGGTAAAAAAGAAGACATAGAAAAATTTATAGATGATTTGAAGTCAAAAAAACCTCCTTTGTCGAAAATTGATGATTTAAAAATTAAATTAAATGAATTAAAGCTTCATTTTGATGATTTTGTTATACTGAATAGTGAAGAGACAGACAGAGAAGAAGAAGGAACCATTCCAGCAGATGTTGCTATTTGTGAGGAATGTTTAAAGGAGATGGTGGACAAAAACGATAGGAGATATAGGTATCCATTCATTGCATGCACAAATTGTGGGCCGAGATTTACCGTAATTGAAAAGGTTCCTTATGATAGGGAGAATACATCTATGAGGGATTTTCCACTTTGTGAGGTATGTTTAGAGGAATATAAAAATCCGTTAGATAGAAGATTTCATGCTCAAGCAACGTGTTGCCCAAAATGTGGACCAAAGGTTTTCTTAACTGATGAAAATGGAGAAGTTTTATATGAGAAGGATGAGGCAATAAACGAGGCTATTAAACTCTTAGAGGGAGGGAAAATTTTGGCGGTTAAAGGGATTGGAGGGACGCATTTAGTTTGTAAGGTAAATGATGATGAAGTTGTTTTAACATTAAGAAAGATGTTAGGAAGGCCTTCTCAGCCTTTTGCTGTAATGAGTAAATTAGAATATTTAAGTTTATTTGCAGAGTATGGTGATGAAGAGTTAGAAACACTAATTTCCCCAAGAAGACCTATCGTTGTCTTAAAGAAGAATGATGATTATAATAAATACTTCTCAAAATATGTCTCAAATTTGGACACTATTGGGGTTATGCTTCCATATAGTGGTTTGCATTATTTGCTTTTTGACAAAGAAATAGCATATATAATGACATCTGCAAACTTGCCTGGACTTCCTATGGTTAAAGATAATGATGAAATATTAAAGAAATTAAAAGGCATTGCAGATTATTTCTTACTGCATAATAGGAGGATTATAAATAGGTGTGATGATAGTGTTATGAAAAAGATAAACAACAGAATGATATTTTTGAGAAGGTCGAGAGGTTTTGCCCCAGAACCGATTGAAGTTAAAATAAACAATAGCAAAAACATCCTCTGCGTTGGGGGGGAATTAAATTCAACGGCATGTCTTGTAAAGAAAAATAAATTTTATCTAACTCAATACATTGGAAACACATCAAAATATGAGACCTTTTGTTATTTAAAGGATGCAATAAACAACCTAATAAAAATAACCAACACAAATAAGATTGATGTTGTTGTTTGTGATATGCATCCCCTCTTTAATTCAACAAAATTTGCTGAGGAGTTGGCAAGTAAAGGCATAGAGTTATTTAGAATTCAGCATCATCATGCACATGTGTTCTCATTAATGGGAGATAATAACTACTTTGATGATTGTATAATTATAGCTTTAGATGGAGTTGGTTATGGATTAGATGGAAACATCTGGGGTGGGGAAATATTTGCATGGAAAAACAATGAAATGAAAAGGATTGGGCATTTAGAGGAACAGTATCAACTTGGTGGGGATTTGGCAACAAAATATCCTCTTAGGATGTTATTGGGGATTTTGTATAAAAAAATTGGTGAAGAAGCAATAGATATTATAAAAGAATATAAATTCTTCTCAGATAAGGAATTAAAGATTTTTTCCCTCCAATTAGAAAAGAAAATTAACTGTCCAATAACCACTTCATGTGGAAGAGTTTTGGATGCTATATCTTCACTTTTATCAGTTACCTTTGAAAAAACCTACGATGGAGAACCGGCAATAAGATTGGAAGCGTTAGCAAGTGAATTTATAAAAAGAAAAAGGATTGATATTGAAGTTAATCCAAAAATAAAAAATGATATACTAAATACAACGGATTTAATATATAATTGCCATGAGATGCTCAAAAATGGTGTTGATAGGGGATATATTGCCTACTATGCCCACATCTACATTGCAGACGGACTTTCAAAGACAGCAATAAAAAATGCGGAGAAGTTAGGGATTGATTGTATTGGGTTGAGTGGGGGGGTTTCTTACAATAAAATTATCTCAGAGAGAATAAGGGAAAATGTTGAAAATCATGGATTTAAATTTTTATACCATAAGAATGTCTCGAATGGTGATGGGGGTTTGAGTTTTGGGCAGGGGGTTGGATATATATTGATGAATTCGCAATAAAAAATTTATATGCATACTTTAAATAGTAACTTAAAAACATGAAAAAGTGATAATTATGATTAGAGTTTATAGAATTAATGGGACTTGGTCAATATTGATTTTAGGATTGATACTATTGCTCATAATTGCAGGGATATTTCTTTTACTCCCACTCGCCGTTTTGGGAATTGTTTTATTAGGGGTTTATCTGTTATATAGGAGGTTTAAGGTATCTATTAATGAATTTATTTGGAAATTGAGAAAGAAAAAAATAAAAATAAAAGATACTTCGCAGAGTGGTGACGTAAAGATAAACTTTGGAAGAAAAATCCCTATTGAGGATTCATCAGAAACTTATAAAACAAAAGAGTTAAAAGAGGAATTTAATGGAGAGGTTGGAGAATTTATTGGGTATCTTAAGAATATCGGTATGGAATTTAAAGATGGGGTTTTATACTACAACAACAAAAAACTCTATCCAATATATAGGAGAAGTTATCCTGTCAATGAGATAATAAAATTAACCATCCCAGATAACTTTGATGCCATAATTTTGGGATTAAAGGGATTTCCTTATGAACCAAAGTTTTTGTATTTGATACCAATAAATGAGGCGAAAGAAAGAATGAGTGTGGATGAGTTAAAAAAATATGAATTTAGAATAAAATCGGTAGTTTAATTACAAAATTTTAATTTTGCTATTATACTCTCTCCAGCGTAAACCCTATCTCCTTTTTTAACCGTTATATTGTAGGTTTTTGGGATTATCAGTGCTGTTTGTGAACCAAGTTTTATCATCCCTATCCTTTCCCCTATTTTCACATAATCTCCTTCTTTAATATCGCAAACAGTTCTCCTTGCTACCGTTCCTGCAATTTGAACAACACCAATGTAGGTATTGTTATTTTTTATTATTATGATATTTCTTTCATTTTTGGTTATAACCCCTTCATAAAATGCAGGATATAGCGCTCCATTAAAGTGCTTAATATAAACTACTTTTCCACTTATTGGTGCTCTGTTCACATGCACATCAAAAGGCGACATGAAAATTCCAATTACATAAGAACCGTTTGGGTAGTATTTTTGAATATCCTTTAAAATATATGAATTTCCATCCTTATAAACTTCTGGAACACTGTTGTATGATTTTATATACAATATAGTTCCATCTGCTGGAGAAACAATAATTCCCTTTTCATTAGGAACTACCCTATCTGGATCCCTGTAGAAGTAAACAGTAAACAACAATAACGAACAAACACCTACAGCAATAAATTTATGATACTTCTTCATTTTTATTCACCAAAAAATGCATTTTTCAGAAAAACCAAATCTATATAGGACTTTCGCAAGCATATTCGAATATAATGATATAGCATTTATGATAAGATATTTCTACCACAACATTTTACTATTTTTCGAATAAAATTGTTTATGGTGAGAATATTCTACAAAAAAGCGAATGCAATTGTTTATATGCTCTTTCTTCTATTGCCAGAGTTTAATTCGTGTATAGAACTATACTAAAACATTACGCTATTTTCGGAATAAACGTATCT
>NZ_AGJL01000036.1 GCF_000243455.1 Methanotorris formicicus Mc-S-70
AGTTAATATTGTTAAATCACACTATCAGTAGTTTAATATTTTGTGTTTATTTAAGAAGCGATAAGTGCCATAATTTCTCCGTCAAACTAATTATATAATCCCTATTTTCTAAATTCCCAATCCATTCTTTTGGTATATTGCTGTAGTTGTAATAAGCCCCCGCCATTGCTCCAACCATACAACCCAAACTATCTGTATCTCCTCCAGCATTTACTGCCTTGATTATTGCATCCTTAAAATTATCTGTCCTTAAAAAGCATAGGATTGCGGATGGAACGCATTCAATAGCATTTATCCCAGTCCCAAAAATCTCAAAACCCTCTTCAATATCCTCAATATTGTTTATTAATCTTATCTTCTCTGAAAATTTTGGGCAAATATCACTTATAAATTCACTACATTCATTTATTAATCCTTCTTTTCTATCCTTTAGAGCATTAAAAATAAAAAAACCTACTGCCAATGCCCCAGCAATTGCCTCATCATTATTGTGTGTTATTTTTGATGCTTCAATGATGTTTCTCTTTAACTCATCCAAATTATTACAATATAATGCCAAAGGAGCAACCCTCATCGCTGCACCGCATGTTTTTGAATCTATTCCTTCAAATTTATCATTGATTAGATTTTTTATGGCCTTTTCACTTGTAGGGCCTATACCCCTTGGTTCATTTTTGTACCATTCTATGAGATTTTTAATGAATAGTTCTTTACTAAAACCTTCTTTTGTTATCGCCTCTGCAAGTGCAAGGGTTTGTTGTGTATCATCTGTATATTGTCCTGCCTTTAAATATCCTTTAAAATGGTTCTCTGGATTTTTGTAGTTGTCTATTGTTCCATAGATTGATTTTATTTGTTCTTTTGTTAATCCTTCAGAAGGCATGCCCATTGCATCTCCTATTGCCAAACCGATCAAACAACCTTTAAACTTATTTAGCATAAAACCACCAAAATAAAAAATAGAAGAGAATTTATTTAAAAAGCATCATAACGATATATGCAAAGACAATAACCAACATGGTAATAAAAAATATCTGCTGAGTTCTCATCATCTTTTTTCTCTTTGCTATATATTCTTCCTTACATTTTTGAGAACAAAAACTTTCCTCTGGAGGGATGGATATTCCACAGTTCAAACAATGTCTATGAGGTGGAATCATAATTTCACACTCGATTTATTTTTAATTATAATTTTGTTATGCATCTATTTATAAATTTGGAGTTTATTCCGGTTCGATAACTGTTCCACTGTGTCCACCAATAACTGCCTTTAAAATCTCTTCTGGAACTCCTTTAACCACAACAACCTTCATATTTGCCCTATCTATAATTTTTGATGCCAATGGGTCAACAACACCAGAAGAACCTGCTTTAATTGATGCTGATATGGTTAAATCAACAAGTTCCTTTGTTGTTATTTTTGTTAGTTTTTTGGCATTTGCATATTTGTTCGGGTCTTTGTCATAAACACCATCAACATTAGTCGCTATGATTAGCAAATCAGCATCAATAAACTCTGCCAAAGAAGCGGCAACAGCATCTGTTGTGTGTGCTGGGTGGGTTCCTCCCATAACCACAATTTTGCCCATATTTAAAATAGTTTCTGCCTCTTGGAAATTTGTAGGGACTTTTTTAGTTGCATAATTCCCTAATGCTGCAATTAAAAGCATGGAGTTCATTCTTGTAGCCATAATGCCAATTTCATCGCAAAATGATTCGTTTGCCTTAAGTTCCCTTGCAACGGATATGTAGTTTCTCGCTGTATAACCACCGCCAACAACAACACAAACATCATTTCCCAAATCCTTTACCTTTTTAAATACTTCTGCGTATTCTTTAATTTTCTCAATTGATGCTCCATCTTTTGGCATTATCACTGAGCCACCAAGTGCAAAAACAACTCTCATCAAAAGCCCTCCGATAAGTTAAATTTACAGAATCCTGATTATCAGTTAATTAAAAATTCTAAAAAAACTATGTAATTTTATGGTTGCACAGAATATAATCTATAAGGGATATTTAAGGTTTTACATTACATATTTAAAAATAGAAACATTTAAAAATAGAAAATAATTGATATCCATAACTCATAAAAATAAGGAGATGTAATACATATAATGCAATATGAATTTAACCTCTTAAAGCCATCTTAATATCTTCAACTTTAACTGTCTTTCTACCTGCGTGCTTTGCTAATGCAGCAGCCTCTTGAGCAATGTTCATTGCAATTTCTTCTAAAGCCTCAGCAAAGAACTTACCTGCTTCTTCACTTACTCTTTCAGCACCAGCCTTTTTCAAGATTCTTACTACTGGTGCAACTGGAAGTTCTGCCATAGAATCACCTCAAAATTTTTATATTTTTAAATTGGATAAATAAGTATATAAATTTTTCGGAAATTTTTGATATAATTGGATAAAATCTTAAGCCCTTTTCTGACACATTAACGTTACTTCATTTATAGTGTTTGCCTTTAAATTCATTATTTTTAATATTTTTATATTTGCATTTTCGAAGATTTTTTTAACCTTACTGATATCCTCTTTTATAGCATATTTATTTTCAGATTTTATTGTGTGGATTATGTAGCCATTTTTTACCAAAAACTTTGATAATTTAACCGTTAATAATGCAGATTCCTCTGGATATAGGTTTGTGTCGTTGGTTAGTAGTTGACATTGTGGTAAATTATCAATGTCTTCCGCCCTCTTTTTTATGTGTATGATGTTGTCTTTTTTTATTCTTAAATTTCCAGTATCTATTGCATAGACAACCTTTGCATTCTCTGCCAATACCTTTGCCCAGCCCCCCGGAGCAGAGCCAATATCCACCGCTATATCAACATCAAATATATTCGGATATCTCTCTACCAATTCTTTCATCTTTCTCTCTGACCTGTTTAATGGCCTTTCTATGTATCTTTTTAGGTATTTTGATTTTTTTATGTTCCCTTCATGCCTAAATTCATTAAAGTTATCATCAAAAATTGAAATATATGCAGTATCTTGAATGATTTCAATATTTATCTTAAAATCGTAGTTTTTCAAATCAACCTTTAAATCAAAATTCTCTAAAATCTCTCTTCCAATAAATCTCTCAACATCTTCACTCGTGTATTTATGTCTTCCCCTTCTATTGCATCTAACGACAAAAGACTTTCCATCAATTGATTTGGTTTTTAACAAAGAAATGGTGTTTTTCCTTATACTCTCCAAATCTGATGGACATTCAACTTCCAATGGAACAGCACGCATCAAAAATTTAAATTTATCCTTTTCTTTCTTTATTACTTCAATGGTTTCATAGGGATTTTCAGATAAAACCTTCAAAAGACCCCTAAACATGGTGTATTTTATAATCTTCTTTATATTTAGGGTTTTTAGTTCTTCCTTTAAATAGGTCTCAAATCCTGGTTGTGTTGTAACCAATAATGTAGGCTTCATAATAACCACATTATTTCCTAATAAATTCCAATATTGCCTTTGCAAGGTTTATCTTATCATTTAAGGTTTTCATAATGGTGTTTGTTACCAATGTTTCGCATTTTATTTTATCTGCCTTATCTGCATCAATCTCATCGATAACCATGACATCAAGGATATCCTTATAAAACTCATAAACTCCCAAAACATCAACACTTAACCCTTTTGCCTTCATTAAAGTCCCTGCAGGACCGCTAACCACTTTATCTCCAACAATTGGAGAGACGACAACAACAAATTTATCTTTTAATGCCTTTTTTATATCTTTAATACTCAATATCGGACCTATCGATGTTATGGGATTTGAAGGGCCAATTAAAACAAAATCACTTTCTTTAATTGATTTTAACGCTCCTTCACAACCCTTTGCATATTGTGCATTCTCATAAATCACATCAACAACATCAACATTCCCCCTCCTCTTAATCCAAAAATCATGAAATTTTAAGAGTATCTTCCCATCGTTTTCTTTTGCAAGTATTTTTGTCTCGACTCTATCATCTGTCATTGGATAGATTTTTGCCTCAATGTTCAATGCCTTCCTCTCTATATCAATAACTTCTGACAACTTAAAGTTCTTTTTAAGAAAGTGTGTTTTATGCATCTTTAATGCCCTATCTTTATCCCCAATCCTTAAAACTTCATCAAATCCAAGTTTTTTTAGTTGCTCATGGCAGTAAAAAGTATCTCCTCTAACCCCATACCATGTTTCTTCATTTATCAAATCTGCAAAAGTATATAGAACAGTATCAACATCAGGAGATAGGTATAAATCCCCTATCCAAGTATCTTCCCCTGTGTTAACAATAACAGAGATATCCTTTTGTGGAATAATCCCCTTCAGTCCTTGAATGAGTTTTGGTGTTCCAGTCCCTCCTGAAAGGACAGTTACTTTCATTTTTCCACCAAGTGTTATATTTTTCTGATTTTGTTTATTGTTTTTAGATATTCTTGTCTAATGCGTGTTATTAAACTTCTCTTTTTGTATTTTAGCCTTTTGGATATTATTTTTTTGACGTTATCCCTACCATTGTATTTTTTGCATAGTTTTTTTAGTTTTTTAGCATTTTCAAAGTAGATTTTATTGTTTTGAATTTCATTTATTGCAAACTCCAATTTTTCAATTTCATTGTGGGAAATGTATATTCCACATCCTAAGTCCTGGACTTTTTGGGCATTGTTCTCCTGCTCTGGATGATCTAAGTCAGGGATAACAATAATTGGCTTTCCAAATGATATGCTTTCCATTATTGTTGAATGTCCGCCGTGACAAACTATAAATGAGCAGTTTTTTATCAACTTCTCCATATTGTTTGTAAATGGAATTACCTCAATATTTTTTGGATCGTCAGTTAATTTGTTTATGTAATTTTCCAATTGTTTCCCAACCTCCAAACTACCACAAACCAATTTAACATTTAAATCATTTTTTACTGCAATTTCTGCCAAATGTTTCAAAATTCTATATCTGTACTCAAATCCACCAATAACGCTCAATATGTAACCTTCATCCTTGATATTTTTTGGTTTGTATCTTACCAAAGGTCCAATAAACTCCAAATTATCAATAATTTTTAGGTTGTATTCACATATTGTGTAAGGTAAAGGTAAATCTGGAACCAGAACTTCTTCAGCAGATATGTTGATGACATTCAGCATGCCCATAACTGGATAAACAATGAACTTTTCTTTTTTATTGGTTTTTGTGTAGTTTTGGTTTGTTATTATGTAGTATGGCTTTTTTAAAAATCCTGCTGCTATAACGGTGCTATATTTGCAATCAGATATTATCAAATCTGGTTTGTAGTATTTTATTATTTCCATCTCCTTTTTAATTGCCTTAGTGGGATTATATTCCTTATTAAATATGCTTTTTTTAATATCGAACTTTCCCTCATACCCAGTTAATTTGATTTCTGGATATGTTTCAAAAACCTCATATCCAAGAGATTCAATGTAATCCTTACTTTTCCCATAGGCAATAAACGCAATGTCATACTGATTTTTTAATTCTTCACCTACTGCAATGCATCTTGTTGTATGCCCAAATCCTTCCCCACAAATGGAAATTAATATTTTCATAAGTTTCACCAATTAGTTTTCAATATAGTTTTTAGCGTACTCATAGGGGATATTGTACTCCTCAACTGGTAATTTTTTAGCCCAGAGTTGTGTTTTTGCTTCATCAATTGCTTGTTGTGCATTCCCACTGTTCTTATAGAGTTCTTTTGCCTTATTTAATACAAGAATGTCCACTGCAACTGCAATACTACTTTCAATAGGATTATCTCTTAAGTATATGATGGTATCTCCATTTAATACTGCTGGAACTTTGAGGTATTTTGATAACAGCATAGCAGTTGGAGTATTTTTGTTTATTAAAATACCGTATTTAAAGTTATATACATCCACATCTTCACATCCAAATGTGGATAGGTTGCAGTTATAGCAATACTTTACATGGTATTTTGGTTTTTTCAATAAAATAATTTCCCCAGGAATTTCTAATACACAATCCCTATCGTATTCCCCAACAAATTCCCTATAGTTTGTGTATATTTTAACTGTATTATTCTCATAAACCCTGATTGTGTATTTTGGATTTAGTACCCTTAAGGATATATAACATGGAGTATAAAAATTTGAAACAGAAACAACATCATCAAAATTATACCCATCCACAAGACAGTAATTTAAATAGATGTTGTTTTTTAATTGGTATTCAATTATTTTTTCAGAGGTTTCAACCCTGTCATTTCCCCAAATCCTAATTACTGGGGCATATTCTTCCAATTTTTTTTCAACATTGTCAGATACTGCCTCTGGACCACCAATAATGATAATTCTCTTTGGATTAATAATTTTTATTATCTCCTCTATTTTCGGATTTAGGCCATCTTTTTCCGTCTGAAGGATTATGGCATCTGAATGGTATGCATAGTCCACTATTGCCAAGCAATCTACCCAATTATCATTGGTAACTATTACGGTATCAACTAAAGATGGTTTTTCTCCAATGGTTAATGCATCAGTACATGGGATTAGTATTAGTATAATTGTTAGTAGTTTGAGGTATCTCACAACAATCCCTCCAAAAATAATTTATTTAATTTCTCTCAGAACATCCTCAGAAAGGACAAGTTTATTAATTCTTCCAATCTTCATCTTTTTTACAATCCCTCTTTGCTCTAAATCCGATACAAGACGTGAAACCTTAGGTTTTGTCATTCCAGTGATTTCAACGATTTCCTTCTGCGTTATTGAACCATATCTTCCTATTAAATTGATAATCTCCTTTTCCTCATCTGTTAAAACATTCATTAATATATCCCTTCTATTCGATTCATATTCTTTAATTTTATTCTCTAACATTTTTATATATTCATCTTTTCTGTTTATTGAGTCTTTTAGAGATTCTAATTCCTTTTTATATCTCTCTGACAACTCTTTATAAGCATCAACGTCATCTTTCAATTCATCAATTTTTAATAGTTCCTTTTTCAACTCTTCAACCTTTCTTAAACATTTTTCATATTCTTCCTTAATTTTTTCTATTTCTTTGTCCTTTTTGATAACCTCCTTTTTATACGCCTCAACACTCATATTTGCATTCTTTAAATCATTGTTTAATAATTTATTTATTTCACTTAATTTTTTAACTTCGTTATCTTTCTTCTCCAGGGTTTTACTTAAATTTTCAAGTTCTTTTTGCAGATCTTCTATTCTGTTTTTGTATAGTTTGTTTTTTCGCGTTGCAATCATAAAACAAAGGAGTGAAACTGCAAGTAGAAAAGATACTCCTGCAAATCCATAGGTTAGTGTATTGTTGACTACTGGTTTTGTGATTATTGCGTAGGCTACTGTTGCTGTAAATGATTTTTCATCTTCCAATTCTTTTTTCCATTTAATAACTATTCTCCTCCCATCTGTATCAACAACATAACCTTGTGGGGTTATACTTAAGAATCCTTGGGGGGAAACTACTGCCGCTCCTGGGGGGAGTTTTATGGACAATTCAAACTTTGATCTAACTGCTGGAACGCTTATGGACAATAATTTTTCCCCATTTTCTTTATCCCAGACCAAGTTATCGGTATCAAACTCTAAGGTTATTTCTCCATGTTCATTCTTTTTTATTGGATTTTCTAATTCAATATATATTTCAGTTGCTCCTTCAATTAACCTTTTAGAATATGACTTAACCCCCCTATCTGAATAAACCTCTAAATTTTTCAGAGTTTGGGGAACGATGTATGTTATATCTTTAATATCCTTGGAGTTATTGTTGAATATTGAAAGTGTTATGGTTTCATGGACGTTATTGTTTGCATCGACATCACACACTACTTCATATTTTTCAAACGATATTCCAAATGCAGAATTCAAAAACAACATTATTAAAAGTAAAAGACATATTTTGAGTTTTATATTACCCACCCTTTAGAGGTTTTTCAATACTAAAATATTTATAGGATTTCCAAAAAGGTTTAATGAGTAATCATCTTTTGATAAACTTTTTAAAAGTTTCATTGTAAAGTTATATATAAAAAATTATAAAAAGAATTCTACAAAGTTAACATTCCATAAATAAAAATTAATTTAAGTTAACCCATCAATTATAAATATTATTTAAATCTTTATTTTTAATATTTTTGGTGGAGGGAATTTTGATGAAAATAAACTATAAGATATTAACCATAGTTCCAATAATACTAACCATCCTTTCCGCTGCTTTTGTAGTGGTGTATGGTATTCCAAAGAGCATTGATGTTGTTGGGGGAACAGAAATCACCATAAAAGCCCCTCATGATGTTAATATTGAACAACTAAAAGAAACCTTAAAAAATGCAGAAGTTAAAAAACTCGAATCTCAATCAGGGACGTTTATTGTTATTAGAGTGGATAAGAATGCAAATATTGATGAAGTTAGAAAGACATTAAGAGAATTCTTTGGTGTTGATGACTTAAGTAAGTTGGATTATGGTGAAAAACAAATTGGACCTTCACTAAGTGAGAAGTTTTGGGAAGAGGGAGTTAAAGCCATTGGATTTGCATTTCTATTTATGGCTGCTGTAGTTTACTTTGTGTTTAGAAATCCGATACCAAGTGGTGCTGTAATTCTTGCGGCGTTATCTGATATTATATTAGCACTTGGGGGAATGAGTTTATTGAGAATTCCTCTTTCAACAGCAACAATTGCTGCATTGTTAATGCTTATTGGTTATAGTGTAGATACTGACATCATGCTAACGACAAGAGTTTTAAAGAGAAAATCTGAAAGTTTGGATGAGAGGATTAAGAATGCTATGAAAACAGGAATAACAATGTCAGTAACAACCATTGTGGCAATGATGGTACTTTATTTGGTTATTACATTCTTTGTCCCAGTTGCAGAGACGTTAAAAAATATTGCGGCGGTGTTGTTAATTGGTTTGATAGCGGATTTAATGACAACATGGCTTACAAATGCTGGAATATTAAGATACTACATAAGTGAATATAAAAGAAAATAATCTTTCTGCTTTTTTTATTTTTATATGAATTCCCAAATTAACATGAAAATTTTTCTTTAATTTTATCAATTTTCTCGTATAATTTCTCTAAAAACTTATTATCAATGCATTCAAATCTTTTATTTTCCATTAAGACCTCTCCATTTGTTATAACTGTATCAACATCATTACCATTTGCAGAATAGACGATATTTGATTTTATGTTGTGGATAGGCCTTAAATGAGGAGCAGTTAAATCAATTAAAATAATATCATTATTCTCAATTCCCAACACCTCACTATTAAATGCCATCTTCAAAACCGTATCTATGTCTCCAACTGTTGCATCCCATCTATGTGCCTTATGTAAGATAGAGCAAACCTTAATCTCCTCCAACATATCTAAGTTGTTGTTGCTTGCAACTCCATCGGTTCCAATAGTTACCTCAACACCATCATTTAGCATCTCAATTAAAGGCATAACGCCTCCACTCGCCAACTTCATATTACTTACTGGGCAATGGGAAACCTTTGTTTTATGTTTTGCTAATTTTTTAACCTCTTCTTTTGTAATCCAAACACAATGAGCGGCAATTACATTATTATCTAAAATATCTATTTTTTCCAAATATTCCACTGGTCTCAAACCAAGGTTATTTTCCATTTCAACGACTTCATACCTTGTTTCTGACAAATGAGTATGCAATAAAGTACCATAATCATCCGCTATCTTTTTACATTCTTTATATGTCTCTTCTGAACATGTATATGGAGCGTGTGGAGCAATTGCTGGTTTTATTAGTTCATCTCCCATATATTTCTTAATAAAGCCCTCTGCCATCCTTATTAATTTATCCTTATCCTTACATTCTGGAGTTCCAACGTCAATTATTGGGAAAGAAATAACTCCCCTCAATCCAATTTCCTTTGTTGCCTCTCCCACTTTCTCAGCAAAAAAATACATATCATTAAATATTGTGACTCCAAACCTTAGCATCTCTAAGCATCCCAATAAAGAGCCATAATAAACATCTTCTTTTGTTAGTTTTGCCTCATTAGGCCAAATTTTTTCACTCAACCACTCTTCCAACCTCATATCGTCTGCTATTCCCCTCAAAAGCGTCATTGGAATGTGAGTGTGAGTATTAACTAATCCTGGCATTGCACATTTGTTTTTCCCATCGATGATCTTTAAATCTTTTTGATTTAGATTTTCTTTTTCTATTAAATTTCTTCCCATAATTTTTTTTATTCCATCTTCTTCCTTCTTAATCAATACATCGCAGTTTTCATAAACTTTCAAATCTTTATCAATTAAATAGGAGAGATTCTTTATTAAAATCATCTTCACTCCTCCTTTACTCTTAAATAAACATAAACATCATATTCATTCCCTTCCTCATCAATTGCTTTTGTTTTCTCTCTGAAATAATAAATTCCTTCATCTTCATAATCATCAAATATCCTCAACTCTTCCTCAGTTATGTCCATTAAAATAACTCCTTCAACAGTTGAACCTTCCTTTCTTTTAATCCCATAATATCCAATACTTTCATCAAAAAACTTTTCAAACCCAAAAATTTTTCCTTTTTTCATTTTTGGCACTCGATTTATTAGTTCCTTTAATCTCTCCTCTTTCATTAACTCCCCGTATGCAAATACATTAAATTTTTTGTTTTTCCCATCATACCTTTTCATACATGGATTGCCTCCTTCATTATTATTGGTTTTAATTCTTTTCTTATATCATCCCTTAACACCAAATCAACTTTAATTCCCAATAAATCAGACAAATAATTTTCTAAATTCACAAACTCCAATAAAGATGGAAGTTCATAAAATTCAACTAAAATATCAACATCAGAGGTTTCCTTTTGCTCTCCCCTCACATAAGAACCAAATACCAAATTCTTAAAATATGCATATAGTTGTTCGCGAATTTTTTTGAACACTATTAAACATAATGAATTTCTGAAAGAATGTTAAAACCATTTTATTAAAATTAAATAAAGTTATTTAACCTTTAATTTTTATAGTGGTTATGTCCATTTACTAACGCGAACAACTATAATTTCATTCAAGGTTCTCATAACAACCCCTCAACATTATTTAAAGAACGCTTCCAACGTTAATTGCTTTGTCTTTTCTTCTTTCTTTTCTGATTTTTTGGTTTTTTTGCCTTTGCTTTTCTTTTCTTCTTTGACTTCTTCAATTTTCTCAACTTTTATTTCTTCTGTTTCTTTTTGTTCTACTTCTATTTTCTTTTCTGCTTTTTCTTTAATTTTCTTTTCTTTTTCTTTCTCTTTCTTCTTTTTATTTATAATTTTGAAAACTTCTGATGCTAATTTTTTACCCACAATATTTTCAAGTTCCTCCTTTGTTATTTCAAAGTATTCAACTAACTCCGCCCCCATCTCCAAATTGTTTTCTATTATTGATTTCAACAATTCCAAATCATCTCTTGCCCTTTTTGATGATGTGTGTGTTTTTTCCCCAATTTTTTTAAGGATTTTTTTCAATGTTTCTCTTTTTGCCTTTGTTCTTGTTAGGAGCGTTAAAACTGATGGGTAACTATACTTTGTAAAGCCCCTATACTTCTCATCCTTTGCCAATGCAACACCAGCAGTCATTAAAGATGAGGCAAACCTCCAAAGTCCAAAATACTGCCTTTTATAAACTCTCCCTAAAAATATATCTGCCTTTGATAAATAATCAAAAGCCCTCTCTATATCTTCAAGTTTTTTGTATTCTTTTGGGATATTCTCTGCCAACCATTCCTCAACAGTCTGCAAATCTTCACTGCAATTCATCAATGCCATTGTAGCAATGTCGTAATGTGTAGTTTTAAGAATAATCCTCATCGCATCAAAAATTGTCCTTTCAGTGTCTCTATCAGGCAAATGTGAAGCAATTTCTTGATTAATTTTCCCCCCTAATGCCAATGCTTCCAAATCATTTATTGCTGCCCTCAAATCACCACCACTATGCTTTGCTATGATTTTTAGGGTTTTTTCATCAACATCTAAGTTCTCTTTTTTTGCTATCCTCTTTAAAACTGCCAATATTGTGTTTGTATGGACATTTGGGACATTTATAACTTCACAAACATCCCTTAAAGGCTTTAGTGTGGGTTTGTATATGTCATTTGCAGTTAGGATTATTGGATTTTTTGCTTCTTTTATTACTTTAAGTATCTCACTAACCCCTCCAGAATCCTCAGTTCCAGAGATTCCATCAACCTCATCCAATATTATTAATATATTCTTCCCCGTTAATGATTTTGAAGTAGATGCAGTCCCAACTATTTGCCTAATTGCTGCTCTATTCCTTTTGTCACTTGCATTCAACTCAATAACATCAAAACCATAATCCCTTGCTAAAGCATGTGCCAATGTTGTCTTTCCACATCCTGGATTCCCAACCAATATAATTGGCTTTGGATTTTTTCCTTTTATATGGTCTTCAATCCACTTTTTTAGTTTTTCTTTGATTTCGTTATGTCCTGCAACCTCTTTTAGCGTCTTTGGTCTATATTTTTCAACCCATTCTAACATTATGGACACCTTAGTGTTTATTTTTCAATGATTTTAAAATCAATCACCAAAACATTCTCCTTTGGGGAGTATGATTTAACAATCTTTTTTTCCAAAACTTCACATTTACATTTTGATTCAAATAACTTTATGGCATCTTCAAAATCCTCTCCAATTGTGTAGTAGTGAATAACGCCTCCTTTCTCAACAATATCCAATGCCTTATCAACAAATTCATGAGCATACTTTGGAAGGTTCATTATGACTCTATTTCCTTTGACATCAACTTCCCTAACATCACCCAATATAGGAATAATTTTATGCTCCAACTTATTTAACTTAATGTTCTTTTTTAGGAGTTCTATGGCATGTGGGTTTATGTCAATTGAATAAATCTTTCTTGCATTTCTACATGCAATTGAGAACGGCCCAACTCCAGCAAACATATCAACAACAACATCATCAATGCCAACCTTTTTGCCTATTCTTAACCTCTCTCCTCCCAACCTTGGGGAGAAATATACCTTTGCAATATCGACCCACAAACGATAGCCATTTTCTTTATGCATTGTTAAAGTTCTATTCTCCCCTGCCAAATGCTCCAATTCTCTAACTCTAAACTCTCCTTTAACCTCACTTTTTCTCCTAAAAACCCCTTTGCATGGGATTAATTTATATGCTATTTCTCCAATCTCCTTCCTTGTTTTTTCATCAATTTCATCAGAAATTTGCAAAATTACCAAATCTCCAATAACATCATAAGATAGAGCAATTAAACCTTCATCAATCTCCTTCCTGAATCTTTTTGATATAACTTCCCTAAAACTTAGTTTTCTTTTAATTTCTTTTGGTTTGATGTCTTTTTCAACAATTTCAATGTTTGGATTTAAATCTTTCAAATTTACATTCTTTAAATTCTCTTCATTTAATGGAATGTATAAAAAATCCCCTTCCTTCACTATTCCGTAATTTTTGTTTAGTAATTTGTTTTCTAATAATAATCTTCTTATTTTTTCTCCTTCTTTAGTATAGACCTTTGTACATAAAACCAATTTCTCACCTAACTTCTTTTAGGTATGGTTGTTTGCAGAGCATCATACATTAGATATAATAAAATTTTGAAAGGACAAATGTAAATGACTTATAGTTGGCTTTATTCTTTTACTGACTTTAGTATCCTATACCCTCCTTTTATTGTAACGGTCTCAACATTCCCAAAAACCTCTCCCATAAACTTCGCAAGAGATTTTGCTCCATGCTTGGTTTGGATAACAACCCACAAACTTCCATTATCTTTTAATAATTCCTTTCCTTCTTCAATAATTCTATGTATGACCTTTTTCCCTGCCTTTATTGGTGGATTTGATACAATTATATCATATTTTTTATGCTTAACATTCTCATACAAATCTCCCTGATAAACCTCAATATCCAAGTCCTCCAAGTTATTTAATTTTATATTTTCCTTTGCCAATTTTATGGCCCTTCTGTTGATATCGGTCATAACAACTGAATTTACTTCATCGGCAAGAGTAATACCTATAACTCCATATCCACAACCTAAATCCAAAACATCATCGTCCTTATCAACCTCAACTTCCTCTGCAAGTAATTTGGTGCCCTTATCTACCTTATTTGGGGAAAAAATTCCAGAATCTGTCTTGAAAATTAAATGTTTTCCTCTTATGACATCCTCAATAATCTTTACATCGTGTTTTGATGTTGGCTTTTCTGAAAAATAGTGCATACTATCACCAAAAGATTTATAATAATTCTTCTATAATCTTATAAATTATTAACTCAAGTATTAAAATTATGGGTGGAATCATGCATTTATTGGATTTGGATGTGCTAAAAAGGGAAGATATAGAGAAAATACTAAAATATGCTGAGTACTTCAAAAAGAACAGATATAATCATGAAAAAATTTTAAAAGATAAAAGCATTGCCATAATATTTGAAAAACCATCCACAAGAACAAGGATGAGTTTTGATATAGCAGTTCATGAACTCGGTGGGCATTCCTTAATAATGAACCAAAATGAAATACATTTGGGAAAGAAAGAGAGCATTAAAGACACTGCAAAAGTTATGAGTAGATATGTGGATGCAATAGTTGCAAGGGTTTATGAGCATAAAACATTGGAAGATTTGGCAAAATATGGGACAATTCCAGTTATAAATGCATTGAGTAACCTCTCCCATCCATGCCAAATATTGGCAGATCTCTTAACAATAAAAGAATATAAAAAATCCTTTAAAGGAAAGAAAATTGCATATTTGGGGGATGGAAATAACGTCTGCAATTCTTTAATACTTGGTTCTGCATTAGTTGGAATGGATATGGTTGTTGCAACACCAAGGGGTTATGAGCCGAATGCGTTAAATGTCTTGAAGGCATTGGAAATTATTGATGAGTATGGAGAAGGTTCATTAAAATTAACAAACGACCCAATTGAGGCTGCTGAGGATGCGGATATTTTATATACTGATGTTTGGATCAGTATGGGGGATGAGAAAAACTTAGATAAGGTCTTAAAAATCTTCCCACCGTTCCAAATAAATGAAAAACTTTTAGAATATGCGAAGGATGATGTAATCGTCATGCACTGCCTCCCAGCAAATAGGGGAATGGAAATAACTGATGACGTTATTGATGGAGAACATTCTGTTGTTTATGATGAGGCGGAGAATAGATTGCATGCTCAGAAAGCAGTGTTTAAATTTATCTTCGAGGCATCATCGAGCGAAGTGAGATGATGCATCATTTTTGATGAAACTTTTTTAAAAAGTTTCGTGGAGAATAGATTGCATGCACAAAAAGCGGTATTTAAGTTTATCTTTGAGGCATTGCCGAACGAAGTGAGGTAATGCATCCCGTTTGGATGAAACCTTTTTTAAAGTTTCGTGGAGAATAGATTGCATACCCAGAAGGCAGTATTTAAATTCATCTTCAAGAATCATAAGTGACATTAGATAAACATTATTTTTTATTTTCCAATTTCAAAGAAAAATTTTATTTATCCAGAGAGGTAGACAAATCTTAAAGCAAAGACCACTGCTAATATATAAACAAGCCAGTGGACTTCTTTTGCTTTTCCACTAAACACCTTCAATATTGGATAAGTTATAAAGCCCAGTGCCAAACCAGTTGCTATACTAAAAGTCAATGGAATGGATATAAGGGTTATAAATGCAGGGATTGCCTCTGAAACGTCATCCCAATTTATGTATTTTACACATGTCATCATCAACGCTCCAACAATAACTAATGCTGGAGCGGTTGCATAGGCAGGGATTGCTTTTACTATTGGATAGAAGAATAATGCCAACAAAAACAATAAAGCCACAATTACTGAAACAAATCCAGTCCTTCCACCAACTGCTATACCAGATGCAGATTCGATGTATGTAGTTACTGTTGAAGTTCCTAACAATGAACCAAGGACTGTTCCAATGGAATCTGACATTAATGCCCTCTCAGACCTTGGTAATTTTCCATCTTTTAAATAGCCTGCCTGGGAACTTAAAGCACTTAACGTTCCCAACGTATCGAATAAATCAACAAAGAAGAATGCCAATACTATTGTCAATAATCCCAAATTCAAAGCCCCTATTATATCCAATTGCATGAATGTTGGGGCTATTGAAGGAGGCATTGAGATAATTCCATCTGGGAATGGAGAAATACCTAAAATCATCCCAATCAATGCAGTTATTACAATACCCCACAAAATAGCCCCAATGATTTTTCTACAAAGTAAAATCCCTGTCAAAAATATTCCAAACATTGCCAATAATGTTGATGGCTCCAACAAATTACCCAATGTAACCAATGTTGCCTTACTATCAACAATAATTCCGGCACTTTTCAACCCAATAAACGCAATAAACAAACCAATACCAACAGCAGTTCCATATTTTATAGCATTTGGAATTACATTAAATATCATCGTTCTTATTTTTGTAAGTGTTAAGATTACAAACAATATCCCGGATATGAAAACTGCCCCTAAGGCAACTCTCCAATCAACACCCATACCTAAGCAAACACCATAGGTAAAGTAGGCATTCAACCCCATTCCAGGAGCGAGTGCAAATGGATACCTTGCAAAAACACCCATTAATAAAGTTGCCATAGCAGAGGATATACAAGTTGCAACCATAACTGCTCCAAAGTCCATTCCTGTAGCACTTAATATCTGCGGATTCACAAAAATAATATATGCCATTGTCATAAATGTTGTAATCCCTGCTAATGTTTCAACTCTAAAATCTGTTCTATACTTCTCAAATTCAAAATATTCAGCAATCTTACTTAGCATTGGTATCCCCCAATCTTGTTGAGAAACAATACAAAATTACTTTATACTTTATTGCCTTTTATTAAGTTTACTATCGAGTTCAATAAATTTAGAGTACTAAACTATATTTTATTTGTAATAATGAAAAATATAATAACAAAAAGGGTGAAATTGTGAAGAACATTAGTGTAGGGCTTTTTGGAGATATTGAAAATGTTGGTAGAGAATTGGGAAAGAAAGGGACATCAACAGATATTACTCTTTACAACTACAAGATTGGAGATGATGCGGTATTGTATGTTGAACCAACAAGGTATCCAGAGAGGATACAACCCCTAATATACACAATAAACATGACAGATTATGCCTTAGTTTTTGTTGATGAGATAAAGCCAGAGTTGGGAGAGACGTTATTGGCATTGGATATGTTTGGAGTTAAAGAAGGAACTTTTGTTGTTGGGAAATATGTTGATTTTGAGCAGTTGAAGGCAATAGTGGCTCCAACATCAATGAGAGATTTTGATATAATGGAGAAGGATTTTATAAAAATAAGAGAAAAGATGACAAACTTGGAAATAAAAAAAGAAAATAATGGTGAATTTACAAAGATCCCAATAGACCACTTCTTTACTGTTAGGAGTGTGGGGACTGTTGTATTAGGAAAGGTTGAGAAAGGGGAAGTTAAGGTTCATGATAATCTAAAACTTTACCCAACAGACAGGGAGGTTATGGTTAGGAGTATTCAAGTGCATGATAAGGACGTTAAGGAGGCAGGTTTGGGAAGTAGAGTTGGACTTGCATTAAAGGGAATAACTACAGAGGAACTGGAAAGAGGTATGGTACTATCAAATGGGGATTTAGAAGTTTCTGATGAAATCCCATTGAATATAAGATGGAATCCATTCATGCAGAAGGAAGTGAAGGTTGGAGAGGAATATCAAATAATTTGCGGATTACAGGCAGTAAGTTGTAAGGTTGTTGAAAGAGAAAACGAGAATATAATATTAAAACTAAAAAAACCAATTGTTTATGAAAAAGGAGAAAAAATTGTATTATTGGATGGAAGTGCAAAAATAAGGATTTTAGGTGTAGGTGAGTTATGACATTCTCTTCGCCCTAAAGGGCGGAGTTTCTTTAGGAGGGCAGAGGGTTTATAACCCTCACCCTCCATGGGTTGCCAAGCCCACTATCCCCATCTCCGTTTAGGAGATTCGGGACTACGCTTTCTAACCTTAAGCCCCCATCAGTGGGATTTTCGAGACCGAAGCGTTAGTTTCGGGTAGCAAAATCTCTGATTTCACCTGAACCCCACCCATAAGAACGTGGACTGGGGGCAATAAATAATATGCTGAATTGAATATATAAATTTAACACTTGTCCCTCCCACCCCTATCCCCGAGATTAGGAGAGAGAGTAGCAAAAATCTTACGGTTTTTGCCTGAATTCATCACTGCCTTAAATGCGGTGCTTTCTTAGCGACAACAAATGGTAAAAATATTATTTATAAATTTTATTTTTTGATTGAAGTTAATGATGGAGCACAAAAAGTATATATAACAGTTATGAAAAAATTACAAAATCATATTAATCAAATATTAGAGAGGTGTATTATGGAAGCATTGGTTTTAGTAGGGCATGGCAGTAGGTTGCCATACAGTAAAGAGATAGTTGAGAAGATTGCTGAAAAGATAAAGGCAAAAAATATATATCCTATTGTTGAAGTTGGTATGATGGAGTTCAATGAGCCAACAATTCCACAGGCAGTTAAGAAGGCAATTGAACAAGGGGCTAAAAAGATTATCGTTGTCCCTGTTTTCTTAGCCCATGGAAACCACACAAAAAGAGATATCCCAAGAATATTGGGGTTAATTGAGGATGATGGAGAACATCACCACCATCATGAACATGAGCATCACCACCATCACCACCATCATGAACATGAAAAGTTGGAACTTCCAGATGATGTGGAGATAATATATAGGGAACCTTTGGGAGCAGATGATAGGATTGTTGATATTGTTTTAGATAGGGCTGTAGGAAGATAATATCCTTTTATTATTTTTATTGAGACAATAGAGGTTGTCGAAAAATATTAAATAATCGATAATAAATAATAGGAAATATGAAGCAAGATAAAAATGACAAAATAGAGATAAAAAATAAAAGTTTCTAAGAAACGGAACGGATATTG
>NZ_AGJL01000037.1 GCF_000243455.1 Methanotorris formicicus Mc-S-70
GTGTGGGTAGCATGGTTTAATCACCGTTTTTTTAATGGAGTATTTAAATCGATACTATTTTATTTTTTGGTTTTAAAATCGATAATGAGAAATCACACTATCAGATCTTTTAAAATCGGTGTTAATGTATAACTGCAAATAAATCCAGTGATAATGCCAAAAACAGCTCCACCAACGACATCTTTAGGATAATGGGCATTTACAACAATCCTTGAATAACCAACAATTACTGACATCCCCTCCAGACAAAAAATAGCTAATAAAGTTGCCAACAACTTAATATTATCTGGAGATAATAGATAAATAGCTGTAATAAAAGCTGTAGAGACTCCAAAAGAGAATTGAGTATGAAATGAAGGAAATGAACCTTTAAAATGTGATATTTTATTATTTCTATATCCGTCTGGTCTTTTAGTTTTAAATAGATTTTTTAATGCAATGTTTGTTGGCAACACAATCAAAAAAGTGAAAAACATCATGAATATTGAGAATATTAAAACTTTGAGGTTATTTCCAATCAATAACTCTAAAATAGAAATAATTAAAATTCCAAAATATGTGGCAAGGTCTGGATAATAATCAATGATATGATAAATTCTTTTGATTGGCATTTGTTCCACCTAAATAGACTATTCTGGAATATACCTTGGATATCTCTGCTTAGCCAATTCTGCCTCTTTTAGGTCAATATCTACTGTAACAAATGGTTCATCTTCTGATGTGATAGCAATTACCTCTCCCTCTGGAGATATTACCCATCCTCGCCCACCAAAAATTCCACTAACACGATTTGATGAAAGAACATAAGCCCCGGAGACTATAGAGGCCATTTGTGAAGCAATTAGCCATTTATTTATTGTAGATTTTTCTGTAGCCCTTGGAACTGCAATAATGTGAGCTTTTTGCTTTCCATATAGACGAGCCCATTCATTAAACATTAATTCACTGCATATAAGAATACCCACTAAAATGTTGTTAATTCTAACAATGGAAAAATCTTTTTTGCCTCTATGAAACCATGTAGTCTCATAAAACCATTCTTCATTAGGTAGGTAGTATTTAGCTCTGATTGGATAATATCTCCCCCTATCTAAGAAGAAGGCTTGATTTAATCTATACTTGCCTTTTTGAATAGGTCTCGTTGATATTACAGTTGTTTGGAGTTTGAGGTTCTTTATAAAATCATCATGAGATTTTATAGCCTTTTGCCAAATATCTTCATCAAAGTTTGGATATTTTGGAAACCATAGATAAGCTGGCATTTCTGGTAAAATTATCAGCTCACTTCTTTCATTTTTAACATGTTCAATCAATTTATCCCATGCTTTTTTAAATTCTCTGTTATCATCTGGAAGTTCGCAAACTGTAACTCTCATAATCTCCCTTATGTATTAAACACTCTCATAAATGCTGAAATTATATTTGTTAATAAATGTAATCCCATTGGAATATAAATATTTTCTGTCTTTTTGTATGCATAAGCCATTATTAATCCATAGACAAAGGCAATGTAGAAGTAAAATAACCCTGCAAACACTGGATACTTAGGGAGTAATAAAAAATGAACGAGATGTCTAACTCCAAAAAATAATGAAGACACTAAAGCAGAAATTGCAAAAGAATACTTTCTATTTAGTATCTCAAATAAAAATCCCCTATAAAGTAACTCCTCTCCAATTGGAGCCCATACAATTATATAAAAAGCATATATCAGCATAGCTTTAGATACGGAGATGCCAAACCTTTCATTAACTATTCTTCCTAATTCAAGGAGTGCATAGTTTATATCATAAAAAGGATTTCCTCTTAAAGATAGATACTTTAAAATCAACACATAGCCAATTTTACTTAATACAACAACCAATACTGATACTATCAAAAATTTAACAAATAATTTTACCTGTGTTTTATCAAATCTCTTAACTTTGTAGGTTTTGAAGTATAGTGGGATTATTATAGCCAATATTGCATAAACAATAAAATAAGGAGACCATGGGCATAGAAAACTCTCCACTGCTGATAAGAGTGTTAAGATAACTATTAAAGCAATAACAAATCTTAAACTAGGCATACTATCCCTCCAATATACATAATTATGCTGGAAATTGATAACCAAAAAATTATTATAACTTAAGATTTATAAAACATAAAGTATGAAAAGAGAAACTAAGTGTGAAAAAGCTCACTTAACAAGTGTTGTTTCAAAATACACAAAAGAAATTGAGGGTATTATAGAAAAAGGATGTAATATTGACTTAGATGATATTGCAGTTGAGCTTAAAAATATCCACCCCTATCTCTCAACAATCCTATCAAAATGGACTCCTGAAATTATTTATGCCCTATATATTAAAGAAAAAATGAGTTTTAACAATTTTAAGAGGATTTTTAATATCTCCTCAAGGGTTTTATCTGATAAATTAAAAAATCTTGAGGAAAATGGAATTATCGAAAGACTTGTAACCAATGATAATCCACCACGTGTTTATTATAAATTAACTGAATTTGGAAAGGAATTGGCTTTATCTTTAGTTCCAGTTTTAATTGTTATTAAGAATAAAAGTGATAGTTATGAAGATTGACCTCCAAGCAATAAAATATGAAGAATACGCAAAAGTTTAAAAGTTAAAGTGCTGAGGAAATGGATTACCTTAATGAATTTGATGTAATCTTCTGTAATTCAAGTTTTTAGTGGTTTAGAGAGTCGGATAAAGTTGTTAGAAATTGCTATAATGCTTTAAAGGATATTGGAAGAATTGGAGTTTAATGTCAGCAAAAATTGCTGGTTATTTAAATCAAGTATGATGTTAATGAACTATTGAAAAATTTAAAGAAATCGTTAAGAAAGAGTCCTATAAACAAAGCAAAGAGGGATTTGTTGAGTTAATTTTAATATAAGTTATTTTTAATAGTTGTTAAGGAATAAAATCCATTGTTTAAATTTAAAATTGAAATTTACCTAATAAAGATAACATTTTTATCACCATTTACTTTTTACCCTCAATCCTTAAATGCTGATAGTGTGATTTAACACTATTAAATTAAAACCAAAAATAGCAATAGATGGAATTTAAATAATAGTTAAAAAACGTGCATCTCCTATGCTAACAGCACTTAATAATATACTCACTGATTCTATATAAAAAGAATTGTAAAAAATGGAATTGTTATTCAATTAAAGCATCTACAATCCCTTTAATTTCAGGAATTTCGGCATTCAATTCCTCTCCCTTCAACCCACATCTCATAATCTCCTTATTATTTGGAATAACTGCAATAACTTTATCTTTATTAATATTTTCAAGGATTAAATCCTTTGTCTCATCATCTACCTTATTGACTATGAAATAAACCTTCTTACCCAATTTCTCTCCAATCTCCTCTATCTTCTTAGATAATCTTATTGATTCATAGGTTGGGTCTATAATTGCTATAATAGCATCACAACCCCCCTCAACACCCCTACCAAAATGCTCTATTCCTGCCTCTGTATCGACGATAACAACCTCTTTATCCTTTAGTTTTAGAGATTTTAAAAATTCCCTCAGCAAAGCACCCATAGGACATGCACAACCCTCTCCAAAATCATGAATTTTTCCAACTGCTAAAAGTTTGATGTTTCCATTCTCCACTAAATACTCTTTTGGAAGAGAATTAATAAATATTTCCTCCTCAAACAACTCAACATCTTTACCTTCCATCTTTTCTCTCAATTTTTTCATAAACTCCTTTCTTCCACCAAGATACTCTATAAAATCCTTTGGAAAATCCATGCCCAGTAATTTATGCAAACTTAAGTTTGATTCATCTCCATCGATAACTAAAACATCATATCCTTTTTTAGCAAACTCCTTTGCCAATAATGTTGTTATAGAACTTTTTCCACAACCTCCCTTTCCACAGATAGAGATTTTCATACTTATCACCTTTAAATTAATATTTTTCTGTTGTATATTCTCTTAGAATAAAAACCTTATCATTTTCCCTCACAACATGGTTTAACTTAACCCCAACACTTTCACCTTTTCTACCAATTTCAACATTTTTATGGTCTATCTGCATTGATTTTACAGTTTCTTCTATGCAACCTGTGGTTTTACCAATGATTAAGATTGTATCTCCAACTTTTAAGTCGTTTATAAGTTTAATCTCTGCAACCCCAACCTTCTTATAGTAATTTACAACCTTTCCAATCTCAATTTTTTTGTATTTGGAAATATTCCCCTCTTTTTCATATTGGAAGTCGTGAGATTTATCAATATCTCTGAAATAGAATCCAGTATCGTAACCTCTATTATATATCTTTTCAAGTTCTTTTTTAAAATAAGGTAGTTTTTCTTTGTATGTTCCATCAAAAACAGAATCTATTGCCTCCCTATAAATCTTTGTTACCCTCATAACATAATCTGCGTTCTTTGCCCTCCCTTCAATCTTAAAGCAATCTAAGACCTCCATGAGTTGAGGAATGTGTTCAATCATACACAAGTCCTTTGGAGATAAGAGATATTTTCCCTCACAAATAACCTCGTAGGTTCCATCGGCATGCTCATTTATGAGTTTCCACTTTCTCCTACATGGTTGCAAACAATCTCCGCAATTTGCATGCCTATCAAATAGATAGGAACTTAAAAAGCATCTTCCACTTATTGCAACACACAAAGCACCATGGACAAATCCTTCCAACTCCAAATTAATATTATCCTTCCTTAAATTTTCCCTAATTTCCCTAATTTGGTTTAATGTGAGTTCTCTTGATAAAATAACTCTCTTTGCAAATTTTGAGTAAAACTTTGCTGCTAATGAATTTGTTATATTGCATTGAACGCTTGCATGAACATTTAAGCCATATTCTTTTGCTAATTGCATCGCTCCTAAGTCACTAACGATTACAGCATCAACCTCAACACCATTTGCAAAATCAAAAATCTCCGCCAATTTCTTTAAATCATTCTCATAGATTACCGTATTTGTACATAAGTAGAGTTTTTTATTGTTGTCATGTACAAATTTAATTCCTTCTTTTAACTCATCCCTATCAAAGTTCTTAGCAGTTATTCTCATATTCAAATCTTTCAATCCACAATATACTGCATCTGCTCCATTCTTTATTGCAGTTGTTAAACATGCCAAGTCCCTTACGGGTGATAAGAGTTCAACCATATTACATCACCAGTATAGCCCATAATGAATCCTAAATTTTAAATTTATGAATATTCATCAACAATAAATTTAAAAAGCAACCGTCTGCAAATTTTTAATTGGATTTTTAAAATAATTTAATTTAGAAAAAATGATGAAACTGTTTAATATACAATATAGCCAAATTACAATTAAATATAAATAATGTTTGTAGTCATTTTTTTGTTGCATAAATTTATAAATATTATCCTAAATGGTGGGCGCATGAGGTATATGAAGATTATGGTACCTGAGAAATTCTTAAATACTGTTGAAGAGATTATAAAAAAGAACAATGCTTACTCAATTTCAATAATAAAACCTTTAAAATCATCAATTGAAAATGGGATAATAATAACATGCAATGCAGAAGCAAAAGATGCTGAGAAGATAGTTTTAGAGTTAAAAAAGTTAGGTTTAGGGGAAAAAGGATATGGAAGTATCACAATAATGCCGGCAAATATTACCTTTTCATGTAGGGAAGAGGGTTTAGCATCAACGAGTTTATCTGAATTGGAGTTGTATTATAAAGCAAAATCTATGGTAAAGATAACAAGAAATGTCTTAATTAAAGTTGTCTTAGCAAGTATAATGGGAACTATTGGATTAATTGAACACAATATCCCAACATTAATTGGAGCAATGATTATTGCTCCTTTAGTAGATACGGTTATGGGTAGTGCCATAGGAACACTTTTGGGAGATAGGGAACTCTTTATTGAAGGGATGAAAAAGGAACTTCTATGCTCAGGAATTGTTACTGCATGTGCATTTGTTACAGGATTGTTTTATATTTCTGAGAATTTGGTTTTAGAATACCTTTCAGAAACTTCGATAGTGTTGAGTGCAGTGGTTGCCATCATTGCAGGAATCTCTGGGGGAATGAGTATTGCAAGTGGAAAGGAGTATGAGATAATAGGAGTTACAATTGACGTTTCAATATTAATTCCTGCATTGTTAATGGGAATGGCACTTGCTACGATGAATTTGAATTTGATATATACAACATTCATATTGTTGATATTGAATATTGTTTTATTGGATATTGGAGGTTACATTGGATTGAGATATAAGATGAAACATTAAACTTTAAAATTTTGCTAATGACGGTGAAAAAATGTTTGAGATAAAAGATAGAGATGCAATGGGAAGGATTGGAAAATTAAAAATAAACAACCATAAAATAGAAACACCAACAATAATGCCAGTAGTTCACCCAAATCCAAAAAGACAGATAGTGCCAATTGAGTTAATAAAAAAATTAACGGATGTTATAATAACAAACTCATACATAACTTATTCAACACCAAAATTAAAAAAGATAGCGGAAGAGAAGGGGATTCATGAGTTGGTTGGATTTGATAAGGTTGTGGTTACAGATAGCGGTTCTTTTCAGTTGAGTGTTTATGGGGATATTGATGTTGAACCATTGGAGATTGTAGAGTTCCAAGAAAAGATAGGGGTTGATGTTGGAACCATGTTAGATATCCCAACACCACCTGATGTTGAAAGGGAGAGAGCAGAGAAAGAGTTGGGGGAGACATTGAGAAGGGCAAGGGCATCAATTGAACTAAAAAAAGAGAAAAACTTTAAGTTGTTGTTAAATGGGACTATTCAGGGCTCTACCTACTTAGATTTGAGGAGAAAAAGTGCAGAGGAAATGGGAAAATTAGATTTTGATATTTACCCAATAGGGGCTGTTGTTCCACTGATGGAGGAGTATAGATACAAAGAAGTTGCAGAGATTATAATAAATACAAAAATGTGCCTCCCTACAAATAAACCAGTTCATTTATTTGGTTGTGGACATCCTATGGCATTTGCTTTGGCAGTTGCGTTGGGATGTGATTTGTTTGATTCTGCTGCCTATGCATTGTATGCAAAGGAGGGGAGGTATTTAACTGAGAGAGGAACTCTGCATTTAGAAAATTTAAAGGATTTGGATAGATTCCCATGCTCATGCCCAGTTTGCTCCACATACAAACCAAAAGAGATTTACAAAATGGATAAAAAGGAAAGAACAAGATTATTGGCAGAGCATAACTTATATGTAACCTTTGAGGAAATAAGTAGGATAAAAAATGCCATAAAAGAGGGAAGTTTGTGGGAATTAGTTGAGGAGAGATGCAGATGCCATCCAAAGTTGTTAGATGCGTTGAGGGTCGTTAGGAAGTACATGGACTTTATTGAAAAATTCGACCCTGTGACAAAAAAATCTGCCTTTTTCTACAGTGGATATGAGAGTTTATTTAGACCTGAGGTTTTGAGGCATAAAAAGAGGTTATCAAGAATAAGGTTTGACAAAATTTACATAACGACAGTATCAAAGAAAGTTGAAAAGCCATATAGTGATAATGTAAATATCATGCACTCTGATGTGGATGTTTTGGTTATTGATGATGTCTTTGGATTGGTGCCATTGTATATAGATACTTTCTACCCTTTGGCACAAAATGAGATTCCAGAGTTGTTTGAATTTGAAAAAGAGCATAACAAACCTTATGTAAAAGAATTTATTGAGAAACATAAGGATAAGATTTTAGATATCAACACATACAACTACTACATCAACTACTACAACTCAGAGGCAAATAAAAATAAGATAAATCCTGATGCATTTAGGATTAAGAAAATGCTTCAATACCAATATGGTTGTGATATTGTTGATGATGAATTGATAAATAAAATAATCGTAAAAAGAAGTAAAACCACTGGAAGAATTAGATACGTTATGCTAAATGACAAAACATTATTCTCAATTAGATCCTATGATAATCTTCTCATACCAACAGAAGAAGGGGCAAAGTTACTGCATAAAAAGATACCATATCCAAAATATAGGGTTGTTGTAAATAAAGAGGTTGAAGAATTTGCAAGGGAAGGAAAATCTGTCTATGCAAAGTTCGTTGTTGATTGTGATGAGGAGTTGAGACCTTATGAGGAGGTTTTGGTGGTTAATGAAGATGATGAGTTGTTGGCATTTGGAACAACATTATTAAATGGAAAGGAACTTATGGAATTTAATTATGGTATTGCTGTTGATGTAAGGAAAGGTATCAAAAAGGAGGGATAATATGAAGATTGGTATTATGTCAGATACACACGACTATTTACCAAACATAAGAAAGGCAATAGAGATTTTTAATGAAGGGGGTGTGGATTTGGTTGTTCATTGTGGGGATTTTGTCTCATTGTTTGTTATAAAGGAATTTAAGAATTTGAGGGCAAAGGTTATAGCAACCTATGGAAACAACGATGGGGAGAGATGCAAATTAAAAGAATGGTTAAAAGAGGTTAATGAGAAGAATATTATTGATGACTATGTTTCCTTTGAAGTTGATGGATTAAAGTTCTTTGTTATGCATGGAACAAACAAAGAGGTTTTGGATGCAGTTATTGCCTCAAAGAAGTATGATGTTGTTATATATGGACACACTCATGAGAAGGTATTTGATGAAAAGGATGGGGTCTTAATAATAAATCCAGGAGAATGTTGTGGTTATTTAACTAAAAAAGCAACTATTGGAATTTTTGACACAAAAACAAAAGAATATGAGGAAATTGAGTTGTAGTTACTCATCTTTAGCAATTTTTAAAACATCCTCTCCCACACTAAAGTTAGCAAATAAATCATCCAACGCATTTTTTAATGAGCCAATTGTATGTGTTTCAATATAAACATCCATGTTATTTTGTTTGCATTCTACTTTTATTATAATGCCTTCGTTGGTATTATCCACCTCCAAACTCTTGCAGATTTCTTCTTCTGTAGGAATATTCATATTAAATCTAACTTTCATTGTCTCCCTCAAAGTTGATTTTTAATCCTCTTCTTTTTAACTCCTTATAAACTTCTCTTGGGACTTTTGGGCATTCTAATGCCTCCATTGCCTTTTCCCTACTCATTAAACCAAACCTCACCATTGCTGAAATTCTATCAAACTCAAAACTAAATCCATATTTTTTATAAAATCTTTCCAATGCAACACCCAGCACCAAACAGTTTGTTGTATAACCCCTTAAATTTGGATTTTTCCATGGGAGTTTTTTTAATATGTTGTACCTCTCCTCTTCCGTTAATCTATATGGTGCTAATAACCTAACCATTTTTATTCCTTCCTTCATTTCCCTAATCGCAGTGGTTCCAAATGGAAGTTCATGACCTGTTATAATAACATCAATGTCCATAAGTTTTGCAATTCTCCAAATTTCCCTCATATTCCACTCAGAGCATTTTCTACATGGAGATTCCCCTTTATTTATTGTTTCTTCAAATAATTTGGTGTAATCTCTCTGCAATACAACCCAATCAATCCCTAAATACCTTGTTATATTGTAGCAATTTTCTATTGCTTCTTTTGCAAGGTATTTGTTGTCTACTGTAACGCAGAGGGGATTTAATTTGAATTTTTCTTTAACCAAATACAATGCTACAACACTGTCCTTTCCCCCAGAGAGGGCAACAATGCAGTGGTATTTTTTATTTTTTCTGCTTTTGCTTAAAAATTCTTCAACTTCTTTTTTCATTTTTTCAAAATCTCTTGGATATTTTAGGGTTATTATGCATTCTTTGCATAACTTTTTTCCTTCGTAATCGTATATCTTTCTTGTTTTGCTTGTATGGAGACACATTTCACACTTGACTTCTTCCATGCTATCACGTTTATTTTAAAATAAATCATCTAAATTATGAATTATTTGGATTTATTTTATCAAATAAAATGAAGGTTACCGAAAAATATTAAATAATCGATGATAAATAATAGGAAATATGAAGCAAGATAAAAATGACAAAATAGAGATAAAAAATAAAAGTTCTAAGAAACGGAACGGATATTGGAAATCTTACGACCTTAGGTATAAGAAATATGACTTAAAGACTACATATACATTTATTTTATCTATTATAAACAAATTGAATCCCCCTTCTAACGAAGGGAGGAAAGTTGTAGAGCTCCATCTCTACCTCATAATGAATATATGGTAGTTCTTAATATTAAAATTTATCTACAAACTAGTGAATTGTTTGAATACTTACTACAACACAATATCACCCCAATAGTCAAAACAAAAGAGTTTAAATGGAATTACAAAGTCAGTAAAAGTTAGAAAAACCATTAAAAATCTGTTTAACAAATAGTGCATAATATATTAACACTAATTAAAGTATTAATATTAAAACATATAATACCGAATAAATCTACCAATTCAATTATTCGACAACCTCGAATGTTCCGTTTAAGGAAACAGCCCAAATACTTCAGGATGCACTACTTTAGCATAATCCAACATAATCCCAGCAGGGTCTAAAACCTCCTTTTTGGAATTATCGTAAGGTAGTGCATAAAATCTACCATTTTTAAAAGCCTTAAAGTTAGCAAAATCAGGATTTAAACTAAGCAGTTGTTCTTTTGTTGTTATGTTTTTACCCATTGTATGCAGGATAACAACATCTGCATTCATAGCCCTTTCATAGAATGTTTCTTTGTCCATATAACTCCCACCAGTTCCAGGAATATCATTAAAGAAGTATTCGCCTTTAATCATGTTTATCCATTTTGATCTAAAATTCTGTGCTCCCCATACATAAGGGCCTTTTGTTGAAGACCAGTAGAAAAATGCAACTGTTGGATAATTAGTCACACCATAAACCTTTCTCAATATATTGTTTCTTGCTTTCCAGGCGTTTTGGAAATAGTTTTCAGTTTTATTATCTGATAGTGTGATTTAACACTATTAAAATTAAAACCAAAAAATAGAAATAGGTAGTACTTAAATCGGTTTTTCGTAACTCGCCTGTTATCACAAGATGAAAACATCGATTGGGTGAAATACTAAGTATTTCACTGCTCGCTTGCTCCGCAAGCGAAGAGATAAATCGATTTTAGAAATCGAAGGAAACTATCTAACGTCTGAAAAGAGCAATATTGGATTCGTTAGATTTATGGCAATAGTATCAAACTGCATAGAATATTTGAGATACAAATATGGACTATCGTTTTATGAAGTGGTTAAAGAGATTTGTGGATTTTAGTGTTCCAACTAGTGCAATACCTTATCTCTTTGCATTGGCATTTTTTCCAACATTTTTGGCATATTTAATGTACAATCTTGCCTTAAAAGAAATTGAAGTTAGCAAAGCGTCAATTATTGCCACAGCAGAGCCAGTAGTTGCCATAGTTTTAGCATATTTAATCTTTGGAGAATCTTTAACATTAAAACAAATCCTTGGAGCAATTTTTATAATAGGTTCCCTACTTATTCACAAAAAATAAAAATGATGTATCCCATTAGATATAATTCTGATCTATAAAACCCTTAGGTGAGGATCATGATAGTCATCTTAAACAACGGCGGGCAGTATGTTCACAGGATATACAGGAGTTTGAAATACATTGGAGTTCCTTCAAAAATCATTCCAAATACAACACCTTTGGAAGAGATTGAGAAAAATGAAGAAATAAAGGGCATCATATTAAGTGGAGGACCAGATATTGAAAAAGGTAAGAACTGTATAGATATAGCGTTAAATGCAAAACTTCCAGTATTGGGAATTTGCTTGGGACATCAACTCATAGCAAAAGCATACGGCGGAGAGGTTGGAAGAGCGGAGGCAGAAGAATATGCAAGTACAAAGGTTTATGTCATAGAGGAGAATGATTTATTCAAAAATGTCCCAAAAGAATTCAACGCTTGGGCATCACACAAGGATGAAGTTAAAAAAGTTCCAGAGGATTTTGAGGTTCTTGTATACTCAGATATATGTGAAGTTGAGGCAATGAAGCATAAGAAAAAACCAATTTATGGAGTTCAATTCCACCCTGAGGTAGCACATACTGAATACGGTTCAGAAATTTTAAAGAACTTCTGCAGAGTGTGTGGATTTAAGTTTGATGAATAATTACATAACAAAAAATAACGTATCAAAAAAGTTAAATTGGAGTACTACAGAATGTTTAATGTGGTAAGATAGGAGATGATACCATGCAAATATTTAGCATGGAATTTGATACCTTTGCAATATCCATACTTATATTTTGCGTATTTCTAATATTAATGTCCATCTTAATCCACATATGGTCATCAAAGGTTGGAAAAGAATTATTCAATAGTAAAAATTAGTCTCTCATATTCTTAGAATCCCATTCATTTTTTGTGGTAAAACATTCATTAATAAATAGACAACATAATATATTATTTGCTGATTTTGTGTTATATACTGTTTTTACATAATTTTTAGCATGATGGTGTTTTTAGAAGGTTTTTGTAATTAGGAAACGATTTATACTATTGAACAAAATGTAGGCATAATGTATCCACAACATTATCATCAAAAGAACGATTAATATATTTGTTAAAATGAGGTGTTATAGCCATGAATAACTATTTTGAATTTTTTTTAAAAAAGATGAGGGAAAAATATCTAAAAAAAAGAAAGGAATCAAATCCAAATAAACCAATTGCTACTTGGATTCAAGATGATATTTTTTTGGATAAAAGTGTTGGGAAATCTCTCACAATAATATTGAGAACTGTTGGATGTAGATGGGCGTACCAAAGCGGAGGATGTACGATGTGTAGTTACTTAATGGAGTCTTCTCCATCCCCAATATCTACAGAGAATTTAAAGAGGCAGTTTGATTATGCCATTGAAAAAGTAAAAGATTTAGATGAATTCAGTGTAAAAATCTTCACATCTGGAAGTTTTTTGGATGAATTTGAAGTGCCAGAAGAGGCAAGGGAATATATTTTTGAGAAGTTGGGGGAATTGGAGGAAGAAGGAAAACTAAAAGAGATTGCAATTGAATCACGACCAGAATTTATAACAGAGGAGAATTTAAAGAACATTAGGGGATATATAAAAAATATAAATGTTGAGATTGGTGTTGGTATTGAGACGTTTAACGAAGAGATTAGAAACATTGCTATTCATAAGGGGGTTAAAACAGAAGATATAATAAATGCCATAAACACCACAAAAAAGTATAATGTTGGAATAAAGGCGTATCTATTAATAAAACCCCTATTTATAACTGAAAAAGATGCCATATTGGATGCAATAAACTCAGGAAATAGGGCATTTGAGATTGGATGTAGTAGAGTTTCTTTCTGCCCAGCAACAGTTCATAAAGGAACGTTAATGGAATACTTCTGGTCAAAAAACCAATATCGCCCTCCATTTTTATGGAGTATAGTTGAAATATTAAAAAATGTTAAATCAAAAAATCAAGATAGGATAGTTATGTGCGATACCTCTGGAATTCCAACAAAAAGGGGAGCACATAATAAACTTAACTGTGAATGCAACTATAAAATAAAAAATGCAATAGAAAAATTTACCCTAACACAAGATATTGATGTTTTGGATATTGAATGCAAATGCAAAAAATATTGGGAAAGTTTTATTGAAATGGAAGAGAGAAATATTGTTCCTTTGGGGGATGTTAATTTATCTTTTGAATGAATCTACTATCTTTTTTAAAGTATCTTCCAATTCCTGCAAATAACTTTCATAATTCTCTTCATTAACAACCATATAATCTGCAAGTGCTATGACCCCACCAATGGAAAAGCCCAACTCCCTCATGTCCCTCTTAACAAACTCGTCCCAATCCATAGCGTCATCTTCTCTCTGTCTCTTGATCAACCTTCCAAATCGTGTTTTTGGAGATGCATGTATGGCAATAGTTAAAAATGGATAGTGCTTTTTAAAATAGTTGACTTCATATAAACTCCTAACGCCCTCAATTATAACAAAATCACAATCTGCAAAATATTCCTCAACATATTTTAAGCAAGGCACTGCAATAGCCTCTTTTCCATACATCTCCCTCAACTTTATTGCCATATTTCCAACATTTTCAGGGGTTAGTTCTAAACCACTTTTTCTTGTTTCTTCCCTAACCACATCTCCCATTGAAACTACTGGAATGTTGAACTTTTTTGCTATTTTCTTTATGGCACTCTTTCCAGAGCCGGGCATTCCTGTAATTCCTATTAACACCTTAACCATGATATCCTCCTACACCCAACTTTCTGAAGAAAAAATTTTGAATAAATTGACAATTGAACTATACGTTGCTTAATGTTTTCATAGTAACATTGTATGTATGATTTATTGAGTCTATGTTGTTGTATCCAATTTCCTTTGAACTTGCAATTATGTAATATCCTGCAATTGCTGCAGCAACTATAACAACAAGTAAAAGAACCGAGAACTCTAAGGATATCTGTCCCCTAACAGATAGAATTTTTATAAATTTTTTAATTTTTTCTGACATAACATCACCTAATTAACAAAAAATAGTTTAAATTTTATGGTTATATAGTTTTTGAAATTATGGTTGTTTGCGAATTTTTTGCAGTTATTCAACAATAGGTCAATAATAGAAAATGGTGGTATTGTGCTTATTATAAGGAAACCTAGGAAAAAGAAGGATGAAATTGAGGTTGTGGATTTGGTTAATGAGAAAAAATATTACGCATTATTGAGAAAAGATGGAAACAAGTTGAGGGCGTATAAATGTAGAGAGGAGGATAAATTAATCCAACCAGCAAGATTTATGAATATTTTAAAGAATAACAAAATCCTCCTAAGCAAGGATGAAGAAACTCTAAAAATAGAGAATTTTTTAAAAACAAATAATTTAAAGTATGAATACATTGAATTGTGTCCATTTTGCTTAACAAAAGGAGAATATAAGGAAGTTTATGATAAATACCGTTTTTATGGGAGATTTATATGCTTAGATTGTGCTATTGAAGAGATTAGGAATGAGATTAATATTAATGAGGAGTTCATTAGAAAACTTTTGAAGAGATTTGGGGATGTTGAAAAAGTAATGGAAATATTTAAAACAAATAAACCATTGGATAATCCAGAACTAACAAGATATGATGTTTTAGTGGGTAGTGAGGAGGACAAAATAAAAAACTACAAAATAGATGAACTAAACATTCCAGAGGGTTTAAAGGAAATTATAAAGAAGAGAGGGATAGAAGAACTCCTTCCAGTCCAAACACTATCTGTTAAAGGTGGGTTATTGGAGAATAAGAACCTCCTCATAATGTCAGCCACATCTTCTGGAAAAACCCTTATTGGTGAACTTGCAGGGATTAAAAATCTCTTAGATGGTAAAGGGAAGTTTTTGTTTTTAGTGCCACTTGTAGCACTGGCAAATCAAAAGTATATTGAATTTAAAGAGAGATATGAAAAATTAGGGTTAAAAGTATCTTTAAGGGTTGGAATGGGGAGATTGAGTAAACCAAAGGAAGAAATAAACACAGATCTAAATGCGGATATTATTGTTGGAACTTATGAAGGGATTGATTATTTAATAAGAACTAAAAAATTAAAGGATGTTGGAACTGTTGTTATTGATGAGATTCATTCCCTCAACATAGAAGATAGGGGGGCGAGATTGGATGGGTTAATTGGAAGGTTGAGGAATTTATTTAATGTCCAAATGATTTATCTATCTGCTACAATTGGAAATCCAGAGGAACTTGCAAAAAAACTAAATGCAAAGGCAATAATCTACAACGGAAGACCAGTTCCATTGGAGAGGCACATAATATTTGCAAAGAACGAATACAACAAGTTGAATTTGATTAGAGAGATTGTAAATAGGGAATTTAACACCATTTCTAAATATAACTACAGAGGGCAGAGTTTAATCTTCACCTACTCAAGAAAAAGAGCAGAATACATAGCAAGGTTTTTAAACTCAAAAGGCATTAAGGCAGATTTTTATCACGGAGGCATGGAGTATTCAAGGAGGAGAAAGGTAGAGGATGATTTTTTAAACCAAAAAATCATGTGTGTTGTAACAACTGCAGCACTTGCCGCAGGGGTTGATTTTCCAGCATCTACAGTAATACTTGAAAGTTTGGCTATGGGTGGGGATTGGTTAAATCCCTCTGAATTCCAACAGATGTGTGGGAGGGCGGGGAGAAAGGGAATGCATGATATTGGGAAGGTTTATTTACTTGTTGAGATAGGGAAGAAGTATCATGCAAAGATGGAGATGAGTGAGGATGAGGTTGCATTTAAACTCCTAAACTCTGAGCCAGAGGATGTTGATGTTGAATACAATGAAGATGAGGAGTTAGAGCAAATACTCGCTACAATAACTTCTGGAGTTAATAATAAGTTTGAATTGGATAGGGTTCCATTGCTTGGTAGAAATTTAGATTTAAATTATGTTATTGGTAAATTGGAAGACTATGGTATGGTCGATATGGTGGGTAATAACATACATCCAACAAAATACGGATATGCAACTTCAATATCCTTTTTGTATCCAAAAGATGCAGAGGCTATAAGAGAAGCAATTAAAAATAAGGAGGAAATTATGGAGTTGATTGTAAAAATTTTACCATTTGACAACATCTACATCTCCCCATCACTAAAAAATAAGTTATCAAGAATATTCCACATAAATATTCCTTCAAGATTCGTTGATGCTCTGCAGATAATAAGGGAAAACTTTGAGAAAGTTAGGGAGAAGCATTTAAAGGAAATGCTAATACCAATTATCTTGGAGTTTGAGGAGGAAGATGTTATTCCAAAAATATCGAAGACAATAATAAATTTAAGGATGAACAAAAAAACACCTTCACAAATCTCAAAAATACTCTACGAAGATTATAGGATTCAGACATATAGTGGGGATATTTACACATACTTGGAGAATGTAATTAAACTGTTGGATGCAATTGAAAGAATAGGAAACATATACAACAAAAACTATGCAATTAAGGCAAAGGAATTAAAAGAAAGAATAGAAAATCCATATCAATAATAACATGTTGTTCATATAATATGAACTTAAATTGACAAATAGAAAACTTTATATAACAGTTGGGGATTAATTAAGTATGGGGAGGGGATTTCCGAATTTTATTTAACATGTTTTTAGGTTTTGATTTAATAAAATATTTTTTAATTTTGTTCATATAATATGAACTTAAATTAACAAATAGAAAACTTTATATAGTTAATTGTGAACCAATATCATTTGTTAAGGGAGGTAGGTGATGTCATGAAAAAGTTTATGTCGATATACCTAACATTTAGTATCCTATCTGCCGTGATAATTTGTGGTTGTATAAATGAAAAGAACGTCAATGCAAATACTGAGACGAAGTTATCAGAAAATTCAAAAGTAAACAATGTCCAGTTCAGTTCTAACTCTAAAAATAATGTAGAGAGTAACAGAAAAGTTAAGAACGTCATCTTATTAATTGGGGATGGTATGGGAATAACTCAAACCTATATTACTGAAAGATATAAAGAAGAGATTGAACATGGACATTTAGTTCTTTTGACGAATTTTAAGACAAAAGGGACAATAACAACTTATTCATTAAGTTCAGAAGTTACAGACTCTGCTGCAGCAGGGACTGCACTTTTATCTGGTTATAAAACTAACAATAGGATGATAAATGTCAAGCCAGATGGATCAATACCAAGAAAGACACTTGGAGAAATTGCAAAAGAAAAAGGAAAATCAGTAGGAATTGTAACTACAACAAGGGTTACTCATGCTACTCCAGCAGCTGTTTATGCTCATATAAAAGATAGAGAGGAAGAAAATGAAATAGCGGAACAACTCTTAGAATTCGAACCAGATGTAATTCTTGGTGGAGGACTTAGACACTTCATTCCAAAAAATGAAAAAGGTAGTAAAAGAAAAGATAATAAAAATCTCATTGAAATGTTTAAAAAGAAAGGTTATGTTGTTATTTATAATAAAGAAGAGTTAAAAAAAGTGAATCCAAACAATACTACTAAATTATTAGGGCTTTTCTCAATGTCTCACATGGCTTATGAAGTAGATAGGGAAAATATTGACAAATACAAAAATCAGCCATCTCTCGCTGAAATGACTGAAAAAGCTTTAGAAATATTAAATAAAAACCCAAATGGATTTTTTTTAATGGTTGAAGGAGGGAGAATAGACCACGCATGTCATGCACATGATGCTAAGTCAACAATAATGGATACGATAGCATTTGATAATGCTATCAAAGTAGCTTTAGATTTCCAGAAAAGGCATCCAGATACTTTGATTATTGTAACCGCAGACCATGAAACTGGAGGAATGAGTGTAGGGAGTGGGACTGAATATTACGCAAATATTTCAGCACTGAAAAACATTGATGCAAGTATGGAATTTATGAGTAAGGAGGTAATGAAAAATCCAGATAGGGATTATATAACCAACTTAATCAAAAAATACTGGCACACAGACCTTAACGAAGATGAGAAGAATCTTCTATTTAAATACCCAATAACTTCAAAAATAAACGATTCAAATATTTTAAATAACTACCCAAAAGTAAATCACTACGTTTATTGCTGGGCTGGTTTTGCACTATCTGAGATTGAAAGCAAAAGGGCAAAGATTGGATGGACATCATTTGCACACACTGCAGTTCCAGTTCTTGTATATGCTAAAGGTCCTGGAGAAGAACTGTTTGAAGGTTTCTATGACAACACAGATGTTCCACAGAAGATAGAAGAAATATGGAACTAACTCTTTTTATTTTTAATTTTCTGATAGTGTGATTTAACAATATTAACTTTAAAACCAAAAAATAGAAATAGGTAGTACTTAAATAACTCGTTAAAAAACGGTGCATCTCCTATGCTAGCAGCACTTAATAATATACTCACTAATTCTATAAATAGTTTAGGATTTAGCTGTTCGGAGGAGTTATCTAAGTTCGCACAGGTTAGAACACTAACGCCAATAAAAACTATCAAAGCATTTCAGAGTATGTCT
>NZ_AGJL01000038.1 GCF_000243455.1 Methanotorris formicicus Mc-S-70
CCCGAGACATACTCTGAAAATGCTTTGATAGTTTTTATTGGCGTTAGTGTTCTAACCTGTGCGAACTTAGATAACTCCTCCGAACAGCTAAATCCTAAACTATTTATAGAATTAGTGAGTATATTATTAAGTGCTGCTAGCATAGGAGATGCACCGTTTTTTAACGAGTTATTTAAGTACTACCTATTTCTATTTTTTGGTTTTAAAGTTAATATTGTTAAATCACACTATCAGTTAAAAAGAAAGCAACGCATACTATTAAATAATATTCTTAATAATATTTCATACTGTATATCTATTTTTTGTATTACAAACTTCTTTCATATATCAGGAAATATGTTTCCTACTACCGAAAAGTTTATATACTATAATGTAATATTATCAGATGTCAACACGGAATAAGGTTTCCGTATAGTGAGGTGAAACTATGAGTTTTGATGAAATTGCTCCAAACGCAAAAAAAGTCGCTATTTATGGAAAAGGAGGTATAGGTAAGTCTACAACTACACAAAATACCGCCGCTGCATTAGCATACTACTACAAATTAAAAGGTATGATCCACGGGTGTGACCCAAAAGCAGACTCAACAAGAATGATATTGCACGGAAAACCACAAGAAACTGTTATGGATGTCCTTAGAGAAGAAGGAGAAGAAGGAGTTACATTAGAAAAAGTAAGAAAAGTAGGATTTGCTGATATTCTCTGTGTTGAATCAGGAGGTCCTGAGCCAGGAGTTGGATGTGCTGGAAGAGGTGTTATTACAGCAGTTAACTTAATGAGAGAACTCGGAGGATATCCAGACGATTTAGATTTCTTATTCTTCGATGTCCTTGGGGACGTCGTCTGTGGTGGATTCGCAATGCCATTGAGGGACGGTCTTGCTAAAGAAATTTACATTGTCTCATCTGGAGAAATGATGGCTCTTTACGCTGCAAACAACATTGCAAAAGGTATCTTAAAGTATGCAGAACAATCTGGAGTTAGATTGGGAGGAATCATCTGTAACTCAAGGAAAGTTGATGGGGAATTGGAGTTAATGGAAGAGTTCTGTGATAAATTAGGAACAAAGTTAATCCACTTCGTTCCAAGAGACAACATCGTCCAAAAAGCAGAGTTCAACAAGATGACTGTTGTTGAATTTGCTCCAGATAGCAACCAGGCACAAGAATACAAGAAATTAGGTAAAAAAATCATGGATAATGATGAATTGGTTATACCAACCCCAATGACAATGGACGAAATGGAGAAATTGGTTGAGAAATACGGATTGTATGACAAATAATTCCATATTTGTTTATTTTTTAGTACAATCCTTCAAAACTTTTAAAATTACACCTGAGGTGAAATTCATGAAATTAATAAAAGCAATTATCAGGCCTGAGAAAGTTGATGATGTGATTGACGCTTTAGAAAAAGCAGGTTATCCTTCTTTTACAAAACTTGATGTTGTTGGTAGGGGTAAGCAAGGGGGGTTAAAGGTTGGAGAAATCTTTTATGATGAATTACCAAAAACCATGATTCTTATTGGAGTTAACGATGATGAAGTTGATGAAGTTGTTGAGATTATAAAAACTAACGCTTATACCGGTAACTTTGGAGACGGGAAAATATTCATTCAAACAATAGAGGAAGCATATACAATTAGAACTGGAGAAAAAGGCCTGTAATTTTTGGTGGTATAATGAAAGAGGTTATAGCCATTATAAGACCAAAAATGGTCTCTAAGACAGGAAAGGCATTGGAAGCGGTTGGCTTTCCTGCAATGACGGTTATTGAGTGTTTTGGGAGAGGAAAGCAGAAAGGGTACATTGACGTGAATTTACCAGAATGTTGCGTTGATATACAAAAGGTTATTGAAGAGGGAGAAAAACAAGGAAGAAGGATCAAATACATCCCAAAAAGGATGATCTCCATTGTTGTGGAAGATGTTGATGTCCCATTAGTTGTTGGGATTATAACGAAAGTTAATAGAACAGGAAACTATGGTGATGGAAAGATATTCGTCCTTCCAGTTGATGATGCAGTAAGAATTAGAACAGGGGAAGCTGGAGAAGTGGCAGTTGGAAACTAAAATTTAAGATTAAGGTGAGATGATGCCATTTGTATTACTTGATTGCGACAAACCAATACCAGAAAGAATGAAACACACCTATGTCTACGACCCGGAAGAAGAGATAATTCCAGCATGTAATATTAAGACAGTTCCTGGAGACATGACCGAAAGAGGTTGTTCATTTGCTGGAGCAAGAGGGGTCGTTGGAGGGCCTGTAAAAGATGTTATTCACATGATTCATGGACCAATAGGATGTGCATATTATACATGGGGAACAAGAAGAAATTTGTCTGATTGTGAATTGCATAGGAGATATTGTTTCTCAACAGATATGCAAGAGGCGGATGTTGTTTATGGTGGAGAAAAGAAGTTAGAAAAAGCCTGTTTAGAGGCAGCATCTGAATTCCCACAAGCAAAAGGAATATTTATCTATGCAACATGTCCTACTGCTTTAATTGGGGATAACCTTGAGGCAGTAGCAAAAAAAGTGGAAGAAAAAATTGGTAAACCAGTGTTTGCGTGTAACAGTCCAGGGTATGCTGGCTGTTCACAATCAAAAGGACACCACATATTCAACACAGAGTTTTATAGGTGGTTGAAGAAGGCAAGAGAAAAGTTTCCAGAAAAATGCTTAAAAGAAGAGGAAAAGACACCTTATGATATTGCAATCATTGGGGACTACAACATGGACTGGGATGTTGCAGTTATAAAAGAACTCTTTGAAAAAATTGGATGTAGAATTCCTGTTGTATTCACTGGAAATGCTTCATTAGATGATTTATTTAAATTGCCGGATGTTAAGTTGAATGTTGTCCATTGCCAAAGGTCTGCAAATTATATAGCAGAGATGATTGAGGATGGGTTTAATATTCCAAAGGTCTGGGTTTCATTGTTTGGAATTGAGCAAACAGCAGAAGCATTAAGAAAAACCGCAGAGGCATTGGACATTCCAAAAGAGAAGGTTGAAGAAGTTATAAAAGAAGAACTTGAGGAAATCAAGCCAGAGTTAGACTTTTATAAATCAAAATTAGAAGGAAAAAAATGCCTTGTTTATGTTGGAGGACCAAGGACATGGCACTGGGTAAGGGCAATGAAAGAGTTAGGAATAGATGTTGTTGTTGCATGCTGTACATTCGCTCACGAGGATGATTATGAAAAATTAAACAAAAATCTCAAAAAAGCAGGACTTAAAGGGACACTTGTCATTGATGCTCCAAATGAACTTGAATTAGAGGAAGCAATTGAAAAATACAAACCTGACTTTATGCTTACTGGGCTAAAAGAGAGATACTTATTCAGAAAATATGGGGTTCCAACAATTAACTCCCACAGTTATGAGCAAGGACCTTACGCATGCTTTAAAGGATTTGTTAACTTTGCAAGAGATATTTATAAGGCAGTATGCCATCCAATTTGGGATGTAATATATGAAGGAGAAAAGAAATTTGAGGAATTTAAAAAGAAGGAGTAAGTATTTCCAAACTTATTGCAAAAGAGGATTGGGAGAATCAAAATCCCCTATTATTTGGATGAAACCTTTTTAAAGGTTTCAAGGAGAAAAGAAATTTGAGGAATTTAAAAAGAAAGAATAAGTTTATCTTTTAAATTAAAATTTTTGAAATTAGGTGGTATCATGGGAATTACTTATGTTGAAAAACAAAGAGCAGGAACAATAAACCCTAACAAAACTTGTCAGCCAATTGGTGCAATGTGGGCTACCCTTGGAGTGCATAGAGGAATTCCATTCGTACAAGGTTCACAAGGATGCTGTACTTATGTTAGATATACATTCAACAGACACTTTAGAGAACCAGTTTCAATTGCAGTTGCTTCATTCCACGAAGATGCTGCAGTTTATGGTGGTATGAACAACTTAGTTGAAGGTTTGAGAAACTTAGTTGCAAGATACGATCCTGATTTAATTTCAGTTGTTACAACATGTTCATCAGAAACCATTGGGGATGACGTTGAGGCATTTATTAGGGCAGCAAGGAAAAAGATTGCAAAAGAATTTGGGGAGGAAAAGGCACAACTTCCAATAATTCCAGTTCACTGTCCATCATACCAATACAGCCATGTTAAAGGTTATGATAACGCTTCAAAGGCATACATGGAATACTTAGCAAAGAAGGATGAAGAGAAAGAACCACACAAAATAAACATCATCCCAGGATTCGGGGTTAACCCAGGAGATATCTTAGAAATAAAAAGAATATTGGATATGTTTGGTTTAAAAGAAGGTGAAGATTATTCAATATTATTCGATATCAGTGAAACGTTATATCAACCATTGAGAGAAAGAATAAAAGAAGTCCCATACTATCCAAAAGGTGGAACAAAAGTTGAAGAATTTGTAGATGCCGCAAATGGTAAGGCAACATTTGCACTCTGTAAACATGCTGGAGGAGCAGGGGCTCTTTACTTACAAAGAAAATTCAAAGTTCCTGCATTCTATGGATTACCAATAGGGATAAAAAATACAGATGATTTCGTAATAAATATAGCAAAGGTTACTGGGTTAGAGATTCCAGACAAGTTATTGGATGAAAGGGGTAAGTTGGTTGATGCTATCGTAGATACCATCCACTACACAATGGATAAAAAGGTTGGTATCTTTGGAGATCCTGACTTTGTTATAGCAGTTTCAAGATTTGCATGTGAAATTGGAATGAAACCAGTCGTTGTAAATACACAAACCCCATCCTCAACATACAAGAAATCAATGGAAGAAATAGCAAATGAACACAACGTAGATATTGAAGTTCAATTCTCTGACTTGTGGGACTTTGAAAAATCAGTAAAAAAGGTTGGTGTTGATTTACTCATTGGACACCCAAGAGGAGGAGTCAAGATAGCAGAAGATATGGGTATTGGATTGGTAAGAATGGGCTTCCCAATCTACGATAGAGTTGGCTATTTCAGATGGCCAATTGTTGGATACATGGGAAGTTTAAGATTCTTTGATGATATAGTCAATACAATATTAGATACAAAAGTTCCATGGGATCAAAAACAACAATAAATTCCACTTAATATTATTTTTTAATAGAAAGGTGGTAGAGATGTGTAGTTTTGGAATCGTGGAAAATGTTGCAATAACTCCTTCATTACAATTTGTTGATGTTGTTACACTTTCATTAGCAACTGCTATTGGATTGTCATTGGCAGTATTGGTAAGTAGGATGTTATCCAAAAGAGCATCGGACTATAAATTAAATTGTAAAATTTAAATATTATTTTAGATATAAATTAAAATGTTTTCATTTACACAACATGTCCTTTCTTCCTTCCAAATAACAAAATATGGAGGGGAGAAGGATGTTGGTAGAGTACAAGATGTACGATAGTAGGGGTAATGAGGTGAAAGATGGAGATTTCCACTGTATAGTTTTCTATATCAAAAAATCCAAACAGCCAACTGAAAATGATTTGATGGTCGAAGCGGTAAATGTAAAGAACATTCCTCTCTTGGTTGCAAAGTACGTTAGAGGTAAGTTAGATTACCCAGGATTTGGGGAGCCAGAGGAGGTAACCGACTTAGAGGTACTCAAAAACTACGGGGTTCCAGAGGATATTATAGCAACAATAAAAGAAACCTACAAAAAATATGGCATAGATTGGGTTTAAATTAAAAATGAGGTGATCATAATGTGCCAAGGAGATATTGGAATCTTTAGAGGTTTTGTATTTAAAAATGGATGTAAAATTCCATTAATAGAAATAAATGGGCATATATCAGAGATTCCTATTCCCATAACCGAGGATGTTAAATTTGGGGACAGAGTTATGATATACAATTCCTACAATTTTGAATATGAATTTGAACCTTTAGATTTGAAATCTAAATTATTTGGTGTTATTTCAACAATCAAAGAGAAATTAATTAGGTTAAGATTTGATTCTCATGCAATCTATCTTGGTGAATAAAATGGATGAAGTATTGGCTAAGGTGTATATAACAAAGAATGATGGTAGTAGGGAGAAGTTTGATTTTGATGTTGTAAGAGAGTCTTTAAGAAATGCAGGGGCAGATGGGGAGTTGGTTGAGGAAGTTATAAAGAGGATAGAAAATAGAATACACGACGAGATAACAACAAGGGAATTAAAAATGATGATTACAACAGTATTGAGGAGATTAAATAGAGAAGTTGCCAAACAATACGTCCAAAATCATTCATAAATTTTTATTTGCTTAATTAATTTGAGTTTAAGGGTCTTAAGTTTTAAAGTTTTACAGTTTTTATTCTTTTCGCTTATTTCATAGCAATTTCATCAACAATTACTCATTAAGTAATAATGTTTAATGATGAGGTTTCTTTTTTATGTGTTTTTAATCTCTTTTTCTTTTTATTTAATATTCATTATTATTACTTTTTCATGTTTTAATATATAACGTGAATACTACAAACGCAAATGTTTATATTTTACTTAATCTAAAAAATATAGAATAAATTGAGATTAGGAATAACAACCGAAGAATTTCGTCGATATGGAAATTACTTCAATATTTATCAATTCTTTATGTTTTTAATACTATAGTTTTTCTTTAATGTTGTGAAAATTTATCTTAAGTTTAGTTTGATTAATTAATTTAATCGAATAATACCATCTGTATAAGGTCTTGTTCTACAATCAGAATGATAACTTATAAAATTTAAAGATTGTTCTTAACTTTTAAAGTTTCTTAGGGCAGAAATCATATTATGTGATATGTATGGAAATTACGCCAAAAAATGCTAAAGGATTAATATCATCTAAAAATTATACAGATAGACTTAAACTAATAGATTTAATTAGTGAAATTAAAGATGAAAAAGAATTCAAAAAAATGATATGTTACTTAGCAGAATTACTTTACGACGACAATATGTTGGTAAAAATAAAAACAATGAATTTAATTAAAAATATTTTAAGCGAGAATTTGGGGATAATCCACTCTCCAGAATTTAAAAAATTAGTTGCTCATGTATATGTCCTTACATTTGTTCAAAATAAAATGGTACAGAACACACTGAAGTCGTTAATTGAGACTATACCGGAATATATGGTAGAAGAAATTATTGTTGAATTATCCTACCAACTTTATTCAAAAAATGGTCTTAGAAAGATATTGGCACTGATAAAGTTATTTGCAATTTCTTGGCACCATCCAAAATATCTAAAAGATAAATTACCTCATCTTTTACACCTACTAACAAATAACAAACTTAGAATAATACAAATGTTTATAATCCTAATTATTGAAAAATTTAGGGATGATGATAAAACTACAACAGTTTTACATAAGGTTCTAAAATATATTCCAATAAATATTGATGGATTCAGGACTGAGGAGGATGTACATCAAATAGTAAAAATTTATTTCGATTTTGAACATATAGGAAGGGAAGAGATTGAAGAATCTTTAAAATATTTGGATGATGGAGATATTGTATTGGAAATATTGTCATTGGGTGTGATAGAACGTAATGTGGGTATGTTATTTGAGATATTTGATAAAAAGAAGTTTGATGAATTTATAAATAAAATTTTGGATATGTTATGTAGTAGATATGCAGTTATACAAATACTCTCTTATCTAATACTCTCAAAAATAATAACTTACGATAACATAGACACCTATTTGGATAAAGATTTAAAAAATAAATACCTATCAATAATTTTTGATATGGGGGAGAAATTTCTGATTGAAGGAAATAGTCTTGTAAAGGGTTATACTTTGGAATCCTTAACAATTGTCTATGCAAATTACAACGACCCTAAAGTTTTAGAGAGAATTAAAGATATTGTTGATAAATATGACGTTGTAAAATTCGCATCTGAACACCAAATTCTATATAACAAAATAATCCAGTTGTTATTAACTATGGGAAGGAATGTTGAGGATTATCTAACTCCAAATATTCATCCAAACTTTAATGAGAGGTATGTAGAAGAACTAAAAACTGCATTTCCTTCAAAAATATTCGAAGATATGGAGTTGAAACTGAATAGTAGAGATTGGTTTAATAGATATATCGCTGGAAAAGTTTTAGGAAATATTCTTTATACTTATCCATATCACATAAGTGAATACTATAGAATTGCAGAATATAGGTTCTTCCTTTCAGACAATGTTTGGGTAATTAGGTCTGTTGGGGCTTGGATTTTGAGGGTGGTTTGTTATAAAGGATTTAACTTACCTAAGGATGATTGTTTGAATATCTTTGAAGGTATCTACGATTGGTGTCCGGAGGTTGTAGTGGAATACCTAATACTTTATGCGGAGGTTATAAAATACAATCCAAAAATTGTTGATGATGAGGACTTAAAAAAATATCTCCTCTCATCAATAACCATGGCTTATTTGGTAAGTAGCAACACTGTTATCAAACTTCTTGCTAAATATTTATTAAAAAATTTTCCTGAAATGGATTATGTTGTAGAATACTTTGAAAAAGATGATGTTGGAAGATTGGGAATTTTGGAAAAATTAATGGAAAAACCGGAGTTTATAGATGTAGTATTCACCAAAATAAAGGTATGGTTAAATAGGGAGATTAAGAAAAACAACGAAGAAACTATAAAGCGTATCCTCGAGTTTGTTAAGGGAAAATATTTTATATCTACATCGTTCTTATTGTATGAGTTAATACTTCTTTATGATAAATATGACTTAGCAAAAGAAATTCTCGATACGATAAAGTCCAAATATCCTGAGAGTATTGAGTATTTTTTCATGCGTATATGCGAGTGGGTTGGGAGGTATTTAGTTCCTATAAAGAGGGAAATTGTAAAGGAATTATTGACAATCAACAAGTTTGGAATAAGATTAAATGAGAACGTCCTTGAGACTTTAAAGGAATTGGTAATTTATGAGGATGATAAGGAGTTGTTAAAATATATTGATGAATTATTTGATTCTGTAGGTGAGGAAGAGGGTTTACTTATACTAAAAGAAAAGAATGAGATTAAGAAGGAAAAGAGATTCTTAATTGAGGAGTTAAATAGGATTATTGATTCTCAAGATTTGGAAGAATTTAAAAGATTTATTAAATCTCCATGGAGAGGTAAAAAACTAATCCCAAAAATCGTGATTATAGATCACATTATAGAGTCAATAGTAGATAGGGATGTGAAACTTTTGGAATTTTTCAATAGATACTCTGACGAGATTTTTAAATACCTATGTTTGTTGGTAAATGAAACTCCGTGCAAAATCTTCAAAAAATACATGGAGATGCTAATAGTTGCATATATAGTTTCAAATCCTGGCATGTTTGGAAAGTTACTGGTTAACCATCCCGATCTCCAAATAAAGTGTGCAGATTTTATAGACTCAATATTTAAAAAACCTTACTCAGGAATTAAACTTGAATTATTGGATATGTTTATAAATGCATTGGATGAAGATAAGTGCGATAAAATAACCCAATACCTTCCAGAACTCTCGAAACTTTTAAACCATAGGATGTGGGATGTTAAGTCTAGGGCATTAAAGGTAATAACATCAATGGATATTGCTGAAAATGAGGTTGATGATGTGGTTATGAATATATTGAAAAACTATAAATACTCTGATGAAGATTTTAGACTGCGTTTACTTAGGGCGTTGAGGGATTTGCCGATTTCAAAAAAGCATTTTGATGAAGTTATAAAAATGTTGGAGGGAATAGAAACTTCTGATGAATACACGAGAGATATTATTAAAAATATTTTAGACAAATATAAGAACGCAAAATCAGACGATGGGGAAAATTCGGGTGAAAGTTGATGAAAATAACGATATATTCTCCAAATGTTTATACCTATGGCGCAATGGTTGTTGGCGGGATTTTAAATGAAAAGCATAATGTCCATTTAATAAGAAAACCAAACAATGCATTATTCTTAAAATCAGATGTTGTTATTTTAAGTTTATATTCAACTCTACAGATAATTGATGAAAATATAAAGAATATTGTTAACTTCATAAAGAATCGCAAGAAAAAAACAAAAGTTTATGTTGCTGGATGTGTTTCCACTTATCCAGAGATAATTTTAAATGAACTCAATGTTGATGGCGTTATTGTTGGGGAGGGGGAATTAACTACTCCAAACATTATTGAGGGGGACAAAGGGGGATTAGCATACAAAGATGGTGATGAAATAATAATAAATTATCCAAAAGAAAGGCCAGATTTGAATCATCCAATGCCCCTAATTCCAAAGGATATCGCAAACCAGAATATTAGGGGAGCGAACGTTTATATTGAAACACATAGGGGATGCTTGGGAAATTGCACATTTTGCCAAGTTCCTAAGTTTTTTGGGAAAGAGATTAGAAGTAGAGATGTTGATTTGGTTGTTGAGGAAGTTAAGAAGTTTAAAAAAAGAGGGGTTAAGAGGATTGCAATTAGTGGAGGAACGGGAAGTTTATACAATTTCAAAAAATCAATAAATAGGGATAAGTTTTATGAGTTATTGGAAAAAATTTCCTCAGTTATTGGGAAAGATAACCTCTCAGTCCCAGATATGAGGGTAGATTATGTTGATGAGGATATTTTAGAGGCAATAAAAAACTACACCATTGGATGGGTGTTTTATGGGATTGAGAGCGGGAGTGATGATATATTAAGGGATATGAAAAAAGGAGTAAACACAAAAAAGATTATGGATGCGATAAAATTGGCAAAGGATTGTGATATTAAAGTTGGTGGAAGTTTTATTGTTGGTTATCCAACAGAGACAGAGATGGATTATTTATTAACAAAGGACTTTATTGTCGATGCTGAATTGGATGATATCTTTGTCTCCATTGCAGAGCCAATACCAACAACTGAACTTTGCAGTTTGGTTTTAAAAACCCCAAAAGAAAAAAATCCAACATTTATGAAGCATAATGGGGAATATAGGCATTTAAATTTAACAGAAAGTGAGGCAAGGTGTTTTGATCTACTTATTCATGCCGAGATGTGGAAAAGTAATCCAAAATTAATGACAAAACAACTTTATGCAATTTATTTGAATGAGGCAAAAACGCAAGGAAAAGATATAAGGAAGATAACTGAACTAATATTTAAGTATAAGGATTATTATATTATATAAGGTATCTCAGGATGCATTCAAATATATTCAAACGTTATGTGTAAACTTTTCATTAGATTATTTAAAAATATATCATTTAAATATATTTAAAATAAATGAAGTTAAAAATAATGATTATATAAAACTATTTTGTGATGATTATGGGAAGAAAAGACAAAAGATGGGTTTTACAAAGAAAAAAGGACTTTTATTACAATTTAGCAAAAAAGCAAAAATATCGTTCAAGAGCAACATTTAAGTTGTTCCAATTAAATGAGAAATTTAGATTTATGAAAGAAGGGGATATTGTTGTAGATTTGGGATGTGCTCCTGGAGGTTGGCTACAGGCTGCGAGGGAGATTGTTGGAGAAAAGGGTTTTGTAGTGGGTGTTGATTTGCAGAGCGTTAAACCACTCCCATACGATAACGTAAAAACGATAAAAGGGGATATGACAAAGGAAGAAACAATACAAAAAATAAGAGAAATTCTCTATCCTGCAAAACCAACTGTTGTTATAAGTGATGCCTCTCCAAACATAAGTGGGGTTTGGGACGTTGATCATGCAAGATCTATTGAGTTAACAACAATTGCCCTAAAAATAGCAACCAAACTGCTAAAAGAAGGAGGTAATTTTGCTGTTAAAGTATTCCAAGGAGATATGTTTATGGATTATGTATCTCTTGTGGAGAAGTATTTTGAAAAGGTATATCCAACCAAACCAAGGGCATCAAGAAAAGAAAGTGCTGAAGTTTATGTTGTAGGAAAGGGATACACTGGAAAACCTTGGGAAGAGGAAGAACCAGTTAAAGAAGAAAAAGTTGAGGAAAAGATAGAAACAGAAGAACTATTAGCAAAAAAAATAAAAGAAATGAGAAAATTAAAGACAAATAAAAATTAATCCTCAAACTCCACAACAATATTTTTTATGTTGAATTCCTTACCTCCTTTAAACTTCAAATTCATACTATTACACTTTGGGCAATAAATTTCAAATTCATCCTCTGCCTTAATATCCCCCACATACCCACAATCCCTACAAACTGCTAAAGGTTTTATAAACTTGACGTTTATCTTTGCATTTTCGCAGATAGTTCCCTCTGCAATAACTTCAAATGCAAATTTTAACTGCTCAATGTTTATGAATGTTAATTTCCCAACCTCTAAATTTATTTCAGAAACCTTTTTTACCTTTTTTCCATCTTTTTCTTGCTCTTTTACAGTATTTAATATGGTATCGAGTATAGATGTTGCATAAGAGAGTTCATGCATAGTATCCCTTTATTTTTTATTCAATCCCTAATTCCTTAAGTACTCTTTCTTTAACTTTTTCTTCCTTATTTTTTGAGGCGTAGATTTTAAAGTTTATAACTATTCTTACAACATCATCCCCATCCATCAACTTACATTCCCCTAAATATGCCTTCTGCTTATCAAACCTCAAATACAACTTGTTCTTTTCTATCCTTAAATCAACATCTTTTTTTAATTTGTTTATATTTCTCTCGTCACCCTTTAGCAAATCTATAATATGCTTAAAAACCCTATTTGTTTTTTTGTTTATAGTCATTTTGTAGACATTTATTGGATTACCAAAATAACCATCTGTCTCTATAACTTCCAACTCCACATCATCCTCTCCAACAACATCTGGTAAAAAATAAGTTATTGCATCTAAAACCTTCTCCTCATCCTCTGTTGCATGTGCAGTTGCTGTTATTATGATATGGTTTACCATAAAAATCCCCCAAACTTTTATTATAAAAATTTCAAAAAAACCACGAAAATAGCCAAAATAATATATAATTTTAAAAATAACTCAAAATTGACATCTTATTTATTTTGCTAAGACGATTTCTATTGTTGAGACGTTGACAACTTTACCATCTTCATTTTTAATCTTGTCTGTTCCAATGTTGATTTCCTTAACTTTAACATCTGGTAAAAACCTATTCCTAACCATCTCTGTAACATCAACTGCCCTGCTAATTGCCTTCCCTCTCGCTTTTATTTTGACTTCTTTAACTCCTTGTGTATTAAACTGTGTGATTACTGCAAGGACGTAGTTCATTATACTCTTGTTTCCTATGTATACTGCGTTGTTGTCACTCATCTGCATCCCTCCCTTTAACTATAATTCAATATGAGGATGGGATATATATACTTTTGGATTTTTAATGTCGTTTGAAATTTGTTAATTTATAATTCTTTTGTCTTTTTAGTAAAATATCCATAATTTCGTATGGATTTTTCAACACTACGGTATCTTCAAGGTCATTTAATTTTTTTGTGTTTTTAGCATCAACCTTTCTAACCCTCATTTTTATTTCCTTCCCCTCTATTATTGCATCGTATTGGCAAATCTCCTTACATTTCCCACATCCAATACATTTGGATAAGATTATCTCCATGAAACTTTTAGAAAAAGTTTCATCAAAATTCTCAACTATCGCATCATTCTCACAAACTTCCATGCATGCCTTGCAAAGTGTGCATTTTTCCCTATTTATTGAAAATGGCAACCTTGTTGTTACAACACCCTCCACATAATCTACTGGGACTATTATACATTTAACAAACCCCTTTCCTGCCTGAGCAATGGCATTTGTTACTAAAGTATCTGCTATTCCATTCACAACCTTTGCCACAGTGTTTCCAGTTGTTGGTGTTGATATTAGGTAGTCGTATTTTCCAAGTGACAACCTCCCAGTAATCGGTGCTGAGTATGGATGCTCTCTCTCAAAAATCAACTCCTCATAGTAGGTGTTGTTTGATATGCTATACAACTCCTCCATCAACCCATACATCTTAACAACTTCTTCTCCAGCCCTTGAAACTAATGTTGTTATTTTTACACCATGTTCCTTTAATTTCTTCATAACATCAAAACTCTCCCTCAATAAATGCCCTGCTCCTGTTATACACCAAACCACCTTCATAACTCCACCAATTTATCACTATCTTAAAAACATCCGATTTAAAACTTGGAGTAAGTTAAATAACATTTTAATTATATTTGACCAATAGAAAATCTATAGTTGCTTTGCGAATTTTATTAATATTATGCTAATTCTTAAATTGTTGTATTGTCTTAAATTTTAAAATAGGTTGTATCATCATTAAATTTATTGGCATTTTTCCAACATCTAACGCAGACAACAAACTTGAACATGAGGATCCCAATTAATATATATAGGTTGTTGGTAATATGGTAGATAAAATATATTTATTTTTCATCGATTCATTTTTTGTAGTATTAAGTTGATTTTATGGGTGATATTATGGAGAATAATGAGAATCAATTATCAAAGAGATTAACATCAAAGGCAAAAAAAATGCTAAGGGCTAAATCTCATGAAATAAAGCCCGTGGTTTGGATTGGAAAGGAGGGTGTAGATAAAGTTATTGAGGAAGTTAAGAGACAGTTAAAGGATAGGGGGCTTATAAAGGTTAAAATAAGAAAAACAGTACTGATTCATGTAGATAAAAAAGAGATTGCTGAAAAATTGGCAAAAGAGACAGATTCAGAGATAGTAAGTATAGTTGGACATGTAATAACACTGTTCAGACCAAGGGAAGGTTGGAAGAGTTATTCTTCAAAAAAGGTGAAAAAGGAGAAAGAAAAAGAAGAAAAATATATTACAGAATTTGAAAGACTCAGGAAAGGAAAATCATAAAATTTCAGTTAAGTGTAGCCAATAAATACAATTTAATAACTTCAAATTTAAAGTTGGATTGTTGTTAAACGTCCTAAAGAACGACTACGGTTAAGCGTAATATATATATACATGATTGTAGAATTAATATTGAGATTGCCCGGCGAGGATTCAATGTTCTTTTTTGGATAAGTTTATAAATCATTAATGCAATTTTAAGATACACATAGGGAATATTCATAACAGGCAATTGGTTTTGTTATTTCTGTAAAAACGAAAAATCAAGTGAGGTGTTAGTATGGTAACAGTATATGACGTCCCACCGGCATTGTTGATAGAGAAAACAGCAAAGAAATTAAAAGAAATGGGCTTAAAAGAACCTTCCTGGACTCCATTTGTTAAGACAGGTGCTCACAAAGAGAGAAGACCTGAAAATGCAGATTGGTGGTATATAAGATGTGCATCAATTTTAAGAAAGATTTATGTTAATGGTCCTGTTGGTGTTGAGAGGTTGAGAACTGCCTATGGTGGAAGAAAGAACAGGGGCCATTCTCCAGAACACTTTGTAAAAGGTAGTGGAAACATCATAAGAACTGCACTCCAAGAATTGGAGAGATTGGGGTTAGTTGAAAGAACAAAAGAGGGAAGGGTTGTAACACCAAAAGGACAATCATTATTAGATAATACTGCAAAAGATGTTAGAGATGAAATTGTCAACGAAATCCCAGAGTTGGCTAAATACTAATTTATTCCTAACTTTTTTGATTGTGTGGTTGTAAAAACGACCTTGCAACATTTAAGTCAAAAATATTATAAACTACTTTATAGATACTATATTCAGCAACAAAAGGGGATTTTATATGGACTTAGATGAAATAAAAAAACGCAAACTGTTGGAGATGCAGAAAAAACTTGAAGAGCAGGAAAAACTCCAACAGTTGCAAGAACAACAACAAATGCAATATCAACTTCAAAAACAAAAAATTTTAAGGCAAATTTTAACTGAAGAGGCAAGATCAAGACTTGCAAGAATAAGGATGGCGAAGCCAGAATTTGCTGAGCAAGTGGAGTTGCAATTAATACAACTTGCTCAAATGGGCAGATTACCCATCCCAGTCACTGATGAACAGTTGAAACTCCTACTCGATAAAATACATGAAGCAACAAAAAAGAAGAAAGAATTTAAGATCGTTAGAAAGTGATGCTATGAAGGCATATGTATTATTTAGTGGTGGGAAGGATAGTTCACTATCTGCAATTATATTAAAAAAGTTAGGTTATGATGTTAAGTTATTAACTGTAAATTTTGGCATCCTTGATTCATACAAATACGCCCAAGAAACTGCTAAAATATTGGGTTTATCACATGAGGTTGTGATCCTCGATAGGGCGATACTTGAAAAATCTGTTGAGATCATATTAAAAGATGGTTATCCATCAAATGGTATCCAGTTTATCCATAAAGAGGTCTTAGAGATCCTCTCTGATAAATACAAGATTCTCGCAGATGGAACAAGAAGAGACGATAAGGTTCCTAAGTTAAGTTATTCAGAAGTTCAAAGCCTTGAAATGAGAAAGGGCATTGAATATCTAACTCCATTAATGGGATTTGGACATAGAACCATAAGAAAATTGGTTGATGAATATTTCATAATCTCTGAAAAGGAGAGTGAAGAGTTATTAAAATCTGATTATGAAACTGAAATTAGGGAACTTATGAGATTGAATGGAGAGGATCCACTCAAATACTTCCCAAAACATAAACAATCAAGAGTTATTGGATTAAAAAAAGAAATATAAAATGAGGTGAGAGAAATGGCAAGCAACAAACCATTGGGTAAAAAGTTGAGATTGGCAAAGGCAATGAAACAAAACAGAAGAGTTCCATTGTTTGTAATTGTCAAAACAAGAGGAAAAGTTAGAGCACACCCAAAAATGAGATACTGGAGAAGAAGCAAATTGAAGGCATAAATCTAAAACTTTTTTTATTTTTATATATTTTATATTTATAGATTTAAATAAATGCATAATGGGATTTTAATTTATTAACGGATTCACGATATCCAAAATCCCATCTACATTGATGTCGTCTATCTTGTAATACCTAAAACCATATCTCCTAGCGATTTTATCACCAATGCCTATTTTTATGAATGATTTTGGCTCTGTATCTATTAGAATAACGTTTATCTCTTCTTCTGCAATTTTATCACATATATCAAAAACCTCTTTTATATAATCCTTTTTAATAGCTACATTTGGCTTAAAGTCGCTTATGAATATAATAATTGGTATTATATTTGGATTCTTCCTTATTTCATTTTTAAAAACCTCATACGCCTTTAAAAATGCCTTTGAGAGTGGAGTTTTCCCTCCAGTTGGGAGTTCTTTGAGCAATTTTTCACCAAGTTCAACAGAAGATGTAAATGGAAGAACAAGTTCTGCCTTATCCTTTCTAAATGCAATCATCCCAACCTTGTTTCTTTTTTGATATGCATCCATTAATAGAGATAAAACTGCTCCTTTTGCAGATTCCATCCTTCTCATTGCTCCCATAGAGCCACTTGCATCAACAACAAACAGTAAGTGGGAGGATATTTTTCTCTCCCTAACCTTCTCCCTTAAATCATCTTTTTCTAAGTACAATGCCAAATTTTTGTCCTTAAATTTCTCTCTTCTCTCTTTTTGATACATTGCACTAACTCTAAATGTTGCATCGAAGGCAATATCTGTTGTTCTTCCATGTGGAATTTTGTATTTTATGTACCTCCCTTTTTTACTTATACTCTTTATGTGCCTTCCACTACTGTATCTGAAAATGTTATCCCTCAACTTTATGTTGAGTATTTTTGGGTTTGCTCCTCCATTTATGCCAAATACTTCCTCTCCAACGTTGTTATTTTCATTGTTACTTTCATTGCCATTGTTATCATGTTCTCCATTATCTCTATTATCTTTATTTTCATGGTTTTCAGAATCTCTATTTTCGTTGTTATTTTCATCTTTATTGTTGTTTTCATTTAGTTTTTTTTTACATCGTCATTTTCTTCATTATTTTTTTCATCTTCATTTTTTTCTTTGTTCTCCTCAAACTCATTAAATATCTGCTCAATCTTCTCATTGTTTAATTGCGGTGGTTCAAATGGCTTTCTCCTCATCCTATGTGGAAGGGCAAGTTCACATGCCTCTTTTACATCATCAACGGTTACATAATCCCTTCCATTAAATGCAGCGATGGTTTTTGCAGTCCTTGCAACGGTTATATCTGCCCTGTTTGTTGGAATGCCTAACTCAATGCAGATTTTTGATATCAACTCCAATAAATCATCACTTATTTTTACATTATTTAATAGTTCTCTCGCTTTTTCTATCTTTTCCCTCAACTTTAATTGCTCTTCTTCATATTTCTTATAAAATTCTTCTGGATTTTCGTTGAACTCCTCAACCCTCTTTATTACCTCAACTCTCATCTTTATATCATTCAATCCCTCAACATCCACCATCAATCCAAACCTATCAAGGATTTGAGGTCTCAACTCCCCTTCTTCAGGGTTCATAGTTCCAACTAAGATAAATCGTGAGGGATGTTTTATCTTTATCCCTTCTCTCTCAATAATATTCCATCCCATTGCAGCAGCATCTAAGAGGATATCAACAATATGGTCATCTAAAAGGTTAACCTCATCAATATACAAGATGTTTCTATTTGCCTCTGCTAAAATTCCAGGGTCGAGGGCTTTAATCCCCTCTTTAATTGCCTTCTCAATATCAAGGGTTCCAATAACCCTATCCTCCGTTGCACCAATTGGAAGGTTAACGACCTTCATCTTTTTCTTAATTGTTTTTAATTCTTCTCTTTCCTTTTTTTCTCTACAAATATCGCACAAATCCCCATTAGGATTGCAGTTGAATGGACATCCTTCAACAACCTCAATCTCTGGCAACAAATCAGCCAAAGCCCTTACTGTTGTAGATTTTGCAGTTCCCTTCTCTCCTCTTATTAAAACCCCTCCAATTTTTGGGTTTATAGCATTTAGGATTAATGCCTTCTTCATCTTCTCCTGACCAACAATTGCGGTAAATGGATACTTCATCTTTTTCACCAAATTTTATTTTTACACAAATTTATTTTAATTCCATATAAAAATAACTTTTCATACAAATGTAGAATTATTATGACCGTAATTCCCATCACAAATTTAAATA
>NZ_AGJL01000039.1 GCF_000243455.1 Methanotorris formicicus Mc-S-70
CTGTGAATTCCCGAGACATACTCTGAAAATGCTTTGATAGTTTTTATTGGCGTTAGTGTTCTAACTTGTGCGAACTTAGATAACTCCTCCGAACAGTTAAATCCTAAACTATTTATAGAATTAGTGAGTATACTATTAAGTGCTGTTAGCATAGGAGATGCACCGTTTTTTAACGAGTTATTTAAGTACTACCTATTTCTATTTTTTGGTCTTAATTTTAATAGTGTTAAATCACACTATCAGTCTTTAAAATATTTGTCTATAAATGCATACATTTGTCTATGAATTTTTAAACAGTTTCAAACAGCATTATAAAATATGATGAAGAAAAAATAAATGAGGATGAAATATTAAAAAATGAGGCATTTGAATTATATCCTGCAAAAAAGATTGAATAACATTTTATTTTTTATTTAAGTGGTAGTTATGAAAGTTAAAATAAAAATATCTGGCATGAGATGTGCTGCATGTGCAAATAGCATTGAAAAAGCCTTAAATAAAATGGAAGGGGTTGATAAAGCGACTGTTAATTTATTAGATGAGAGTGCAACAGTTGAATTTAATCCAGAAAAGGTTTCTTTAAAGGATATTGAAAATAAGATAGGGGGTATTGGATTTAAAGTTGTGAAAAATAAGGAAAGGGTTAGAATAAAAATAAAAGGCATGACATGTGCCGTATGTGCTAAAACTATCGAAAAATTCTTAAATAAAATGGAAGGTGTTGAGGCAGAGGTAAATTTCCCAGATGAGAGTGCAGAGGTAGTTTTTGACCCAAATGTTGTAAATATTGATGAAATAATAAAAAGAATAGAAACTTTGGGTTATGAGGTTGTAGGTGTTGGGGATGAGGTTGATTTAGAAAAAGAGGAGAAGGAAAAAGAAATTAAAGATATGTTCAATAGGTTGGTGGTAGGAACTGTTTTCTCAATAATACTGTTTTTGATGATGTATCTTAATGTTCCTTACAAAAGTTATATTATGTTTTTAATTTCAATTCCTCCATTAATCTATGTTGCATCACCAATTTTTAAGGCAGGATTCCATTCTTTAAAAAATAAAACCTTAAATATGGATGTTATGTATTCCATGGGTATTGGTATAGCATATATCTCAAGTTTAATCTCAACTATTGGTTTATTGCCAAAAGAATTCATGTTCTATGAAACTGCAATAATGCTATCTACATTTTTGACATTGGGGAGGTATTTAGAAGCAAGAGCAAAGAGTAAAACCTCCGAAGCAATAAAAAAACTTATTAAATTGGGGGCAAAAACTGCAAGGGTTTTGAGAGATGGGAAAGAGGTTGAGGTTCCTATTGATGAGGTAATGGTTGGGGATGTTGTGATTGTAAAGCCGGGAGAGAAGATTCCTGTTGATGGGGTTGTTTTGGAAGGGGAAAGTTATGTTGATGAGTCAATGATTACTGGTGAGCCAATACCTAATTTAAAAAAAGAAAACGATAAGGTTATTGGAGGAACAATAAATAAAAATGGGGTTTTAAAGATAAGGGCTGAAAGGGTAGGGAAAGATACGCTTTTATCCCAAATTATTAAGTTGGTTAAAGAGGCACAGGCATCAAAACCAGAAATACAGAGTTTGGCAGACAAAGTTGTTTCCTACTTTATACCAGTTGTTTTGGCAATTGCCACACTGTCTTTTATATATTGGTATTTCACGGAGGGCTTTTTATTTGCCACTACGGTGTTCATATCTGTTTTGGTAATTACATGTCCATGTGCATTGGGATTCGCAACACCTACTGCAGTGACTGTTGCAATTGGAAGAGGGGCGGAGCTTGGAATATTGATAAAGAATAGCAAGGTTTTTGATTTGTCTGAAAAATTGAGATTTGTAGTGTTTGATAAAACCGGAACCTTAACCATTGGAAAACCAATAGTTAGGCATATAATAACTGACATGGATGTGAGGGAATTTTTATCCATTGTTGGGGCTTTAGAGAAAAATTCAGAGCATCCTTTAGCCAATGCAATAGTTAAAAAAGCAGAGGAATTAAATGTAGAGTTAAAAAAGGCCGAAAAATTTGACACAATAACTGGGAGGGGAATAGTTGGAATTGTTGATGGAAAAGAGGTTTTAATAGGTAATAAAAATTTAATCAAAGAAAAATTAAAAGAGTTAAAATATGAAAAAGAAATAGAAAAATTGGAAAAAGAAGGGATGACTGTTATAGTTGTTGCAATAAATAAAGAAGTTGTTGGGATAATTGCCATATCTGATAAAATAAAAAGGTATGCAAAGGAAACCATAGATATGCTAAAAGATATGGGCATTGAGGTTTATATGATAACAGGAGATGCAAAAAAGACGGCAGAAATCATAGGAAAACAGTTGGGATTGAAAATATATTTGCAGAGGTTTTACCAAATCAAAAGGCAGAAATCGTTAAAGAACTTAAAAAGAAGGGGGTTGTTTCATTTGTTGGTGATGGGATAAACGATGCACCTGCTTTATCAGTTTCCGATATTGGAATTGCAATAGGGAGCGGAACAGATATTGCCATTGAGAGTGGGGATATAGTTTTGGTGAAGGATGATTTAAGGTATGTGGTTGGAGCAATAAAATTAAGCAGGAGGGCAATGAAACAGATAAAATGGAATTTATTCTGGGCATTTGCATACAACACATCTTTAATCCCAATTGCAGCAGGTTTGCTATATCCTTACGGAATATTCTTTAAACCAGAACTTGCAGGTTTTGCAATGGCAATGAGTTCTGTAACAGTCGTTAGCTTATCTCTATTGCTAAAAAAATACACTCCAATAAAAAATAACCACTAAATACTAAATTCGGTGGTATGATGTTTGAAAAAGATAAAATTTACATAAGAAAAGAATTACATAATAAATATGGAGGAAACAGAAGAAGTGGTATAAGCAAATCATCAAGATACAATATAATAATGTTATTTTCTGGAAATGAAGGAAAGAAGTATGGATATGAGGACGGTTGGAAAGATGGGATTTTTTACTATTGTGGGGAAGGGCAAATAGGGGATATGGAGTTTAAAAGGGGAAATAAGGCAATTAGGGACCATTTGCAGGAGGGTTATGAACTTCATTTATTTGAAAATATATCAAAAGGAAAAGTAAGGTATATTGGACAATTTGTATGTATTGGTTATGAATTCAAAGAAAAATACGATATAAAAGGAAATCTAAGAAAAATGATTATTTTTAAACTCATTCCTTATGAGAAATATGTAAAAGAAGCAGTTTAAGTTTATACATGGTGAAATTATGAAGGTCTTTGGGATTAGCGGGAGTCCAAGATTGCAAGGAACTCATTTTGCGGTAAATTATGCCTTAGAATATTTGAAAGAGAAGGGGGTAGAGGTGAGGTATTTTTCAGTTAGTAGAAAGACCATAAATTTTTGCATCCATTGCGATTACTGCGTAAAAAAGAAAGAAGGATGCATATATAAAGATGACATGGAAGAAGTTTATGAAAACCTTATCTGGGCTGATGGGGTGATAATAGGAACTCCAGTTTATCAAGGAAACATAACAGGGCAGTTGAAAACATTGATGGATAGATGTAGGGCAATAGTTGCAAAAAATCCAAAAGTTTTGAGAGGGAAAGTAGGAATGGGCATTGCCATTGGTGGAGATAGAAATGGGGGGCAAGAAATTGCCTTAAGAACAATACACGACTTCTTTATAATAAATGAGATGATTCCTGTGGGAGGGGGTTCTTTTGGAGCAAACTTAGGAGCGACATTTTGGTCAAAGGATAGGGGGAAGAAAGGAATTGAAGAGGATGAAGAAGGATTGAGGGTTTTGAGAAAAACGCTTAATAGATTTTATGAGGTTTTAAAAAATAAGAAAGGGCTACAATAACTAAACCTATTTAATATTAATAAAGAGGGGATAAATATGTTAAGAATCGCATGGGGAATTACTGGATGTGGAGATAAACTACCAGAAGTCGTTGAAATAATGAAGAAACTAAAAAATAAATACAATTTGGATGTGGATGTATATTTATCAAAAAATGCAAAGATTGTTGTGAAGTGGTATAAACTTTGGGAAGTTTTGGAAGATGAATTTTATGATTTGAGGGTTGAGGTTAATGCAAATGCCCCATTTTTAGTTGGGAAATTGCAAACTGGAAAATATGATTTATTCTTAGTCGCTCCTGCAACAGCAAATACAACTGCAAAAATAGCCTATGGAATTGCTGATACTTTAATAACCAATTCAGTTGCCCAGGCAGTGAAGGCAAAAATTCCAGTTTACATATTCCCACCAGATAACAAAAAAGGAGAAATAGAGACAGTTTTGCCAGGTAACAAAAAACTAACTTTATATATAAGGGATGTTGATGTTGAAAATGTTGAAAAAATTAGAAGAATGGAAGGAATTGAAGTTTTGGATAAACCAGAAGATATAGAGAAGGTTATTTTAAAGCATATAGAAATGAAAAAACAAAAAGAAGAATGAATTTTTATCATTTTTTCTATTTTTTATTTTACTAAAATCCATTAATTTAAATTCATAATTCTAATGCAGATATCGTCCTCATTAAAATTTTTTAAGACAATTTTCGCACCGTTAATGTTATTTATTCGTTACTATACTAATGATTATCGTAAACAAGTTAAAAATATATTTGGTGATAGGTATGAAAAACTGCATCGCTGCTATATCAGAAATTAAGGAGATGGTTGAAAAGGCAAAGTTGAGGGGTATAGAAACCCCACACACAAGATTCCCAAATCAATTTCCAAAGTGTCCTTATGGGTTAAAAGGAGTTTATTGTATATTATGTGCTAACGGACCTTGTAGAATAACAGAAAAAACTCCTTACGGTGTTTGTGGAGCAACAGCAGATGTTATTGTAGCAAGAAATCTCTGCAGAGCAGTTGCTGCTGGGGCATCATGTTACATCCACTGTGCTGAAAATGCTGCAAGAGCCCTATTATCCGCTGGAAAAGGAGAAGGAAGTTATGAAATAAGAAATGAGAAAAAATTAAAATTCTTAGCAAAAAAACTTGGATTTGATGCAAATAAAGATGCTAAGCAGTTAGCCGTTGAAGTTGCTGAGTTTATATTAGGAGACATGTACAAACCAAGATGGGAGAAGAGTGAATTAGTTCCAAAACTTTGCCCAGAGAAAAGATTGGAAGTATTTGAAAAGTTAGATATTCTTCCAGGTGGGGCTAAGGGAGAGATTGTTGACGCTCTAACAAAAACTTCAACAAACTTAAACAGTAATCCAATGGATTTATTGGTTCATTGCCTTAGATTAGGATTGCATGCAGGATTTACAGGGCTTTTAATGACCTGTTGGTTAAATGATATCTTATTTGGCTCACCAAAGATTACAGTAGTTGAGAATGGATTTAGTTCAGTTAAGCCAAACAACGTAAATATAATGATGACAGGGCATCAACACGCTTTAATTCAGCCATTATGTGAAGTAGCAATGGAAGAAGATTTAATAAAAATGGCAAAGGAGGCAGGGGCTGAGGAAATTAAAATTATTGGAGCCACGTGTAATGGGCAGGATATGGAGACAAGAATTGCCCATTTACCAGAGAGTTTTGTTGGTTATATAGCTAATAACTTCACAACAGAGCCATTGGTTGCAACTGGATTAATTGACGCTGTTGTCTCTGAATTCAACTGTACATTCCATGGATTGAAGTTTGTTGCTGAAAAGACAAAGACAAAATTAATCTGTATTGATGACATGGCTTATGTTGAAGGAGCAGAGTTCATAGAATGGAACCCAGAGAATGCTAAAGAAAAAGCAAGAGAGATAATTAAGAAAGCAATTGAGGCATTCAAAGAGAGAAAGGGAATGCAGAAAGATTACTACGATGAGAAAGTTACATCAGTTGTTGGAGTTGGGGAGGAATCATTAGTTGAGTTCTTAGGAGGAAGTGTAAAGCCATTAATTGAATTAATTGCAAACGGAAAGATTAAAGGAGTAGTTGGAGTTGTTGGTTGCTCCAATTTAGCAAGTGGAGGACATGACAATATAATTGTTACATTAACAAAAGAACTCATTAAAAGAGACATCTTGGTCTTAGCGGGAGGTTGTGTAAACAGCCCATTGAAACACGCTGGATTGTTTGACCCAGGTAGTGCTGAATTGGCAGGAGAAAACTTAAAAGAAGTTTGTAAATCATTAGGAATTCCGCCTGTCTTAAACTTCGGAGCATGTCTAAGTATTGCAAGAATTGAGCAGGTTGCAGTTGCAATTGCTGAGGAGTTGGGAGTTGATGTTCCTGACTTACCAGTTGCAGCATCAGCACCACAGTGGTTAGAGGAGCAGGCATTGGCAGATGCAACCTATGCAGTTGATATGGGTTTCACAGTTCATGTCTCACCAGTTCCATTCGTTACTGGCAGTGAGTTGGTAACAAAGGTTTTAACAGAGGCTGTTGAGGGATTAACAGGAGGTAAATTAATTCCAGAACCAAACCCATACAAAGCGGCAGAGATATTGGAGAATGTAATTATGAAGAAGAGAAAAAAACTCGGAATCTAATTTCTAATTCTTTTTAATTAAACTTTTAAAACATTTTAAAAAGGTGGAATTATGAAAATTAGAGGGTTTGAAAGTTCAATGATGGGGAGAGATATAGATTTCATCCCATCATCAATGGCAAGGTTATGTTACTTAAATGAAATCTCTCATGCTTTAGCAGGAGTTATATCTGTTGAGAAAGCCTATAATATAACAGTCCCAAATGAAGGGCAATATTTGAGAGAAATTGCAAGATTAGGAGAGATCGTTGAGGTAGATGCAATTAAGTTGGGTGAATTTACAAATACAGACAAGTTGGCAGATATTGGAAACAAAATAAAATCAATTTTAGGGAAGAAGACCAAATATTTAACTGTTGGTGGAGTTTTAGAAAATATAAGTGATAATAGAAAAGAGAAATTGCTGAATTTAGCAAAAGAAGGGTTAAACTTAGTTGATAAGGACTTTGTTAAGTTAGTTGATGAGAGGAAGGCAAAGATTATATTACAGGATGTTGAGTTAATTGACGCTTATAACTTTGATGTTAATAAAGTAGAAACAAAAAACTTACCAAAAATCGCACTTTATGATGGAAAAGCAGTTTATAGTGGATCCCTGGCGAGAATGTATAGGGAAGGATTAATAAACTCAAAAAACTTATGGGATATGTTATCTGCAAGAATGATTGAGATAGAATTCTGCTTAAATAAAATTATACGGCTCTTAAACAAGTTGAAATTAACACAGCCTTACATGGAGCCAATTATAAAGGATGGAAAGGCAGTTGGGGAAGTTGTTATAGAGGGAGGAGAAGGAATTGTTTATCACAAAGTTGAGTTGCTTGGAAGGGAGATTTTGGACTATACAATATTAACAAGTGAGAACTTCAACAAAGCTGTATTAGATAGCGTAGATAACGATGAAGCAATAAGAATCATTCAGCTTTGTGAAAGATGCTACTATTTATAAGTTAAGCACTTTATTAAAAGGTTGAAAGGTGATTTACATGACTGGATGCGGTTCTTGTGATAAGATTATCAAAAATATCGAAAAGAAATATTACAACAAATTAAAAGAAAAAGGCATTGCATTGGTTGGAGGGGCTGTAAATTTGGATGATGAGGAGGAAGTTGAAAAAATAAAAGAAATTAGAAAAGACTCAAAAATATTGATAGCTGTTGGTAGCTGTGCTGTAAGTGGGGGTTTCCAAAGAATGCTTATTGGTTTAGAGAATGGATTTCCACAAAGGTTTGTTAGAGTTGGGGATGTTGTTAAAGTAGATTATGCAATAATTGGCTGCCCACCGGATGAAGAAGAGGTTGAAAGAGTAGTTAAAGCAGTTATTGAAAAAGACAAGGAAGTTGTTGATTCATACTTAATACTAAAGCCATACGAGATTATTGCTGGAAAACCAATTATTGATGCCTATATGAAAGTTAATGAGGTTTTATTGACTTCTAATAAAGAGTTATGTTTAGGATGTGATGATAAGCCAATAAATGATGAGTTCTGTACTGGTTGTGGAACATGTGTTGCTAAATGTTCAGCAAATGCCCTAACCATAGATGAAAAGCCAAAAGTCAATATAATCAAGTGTATTAAGTGCGGAACTTGCTTCTTTAACTGTATAAGAGTAAAAGAAGTTGTATAAATTGGAAAAATAAATAAAAATAGGAAATTTAATTAAAATAATCTGAATTGATAAATATTTATTAACTTAAGAGACATTAAAGAGGGCTTTAGCCCTCTTTTAATGTATCGAATTTGATGAAACTTTATTAAAGTTTCGAGGTGAGGCATAATGAAATATCTCTCAGTAAAATCAAAATTAAATATTGACGTTCAAGATGGTGGATTTACAACAACACTATTAAGTTACTGCTTAGAAAATAGCATATTAGATGCAGTAGTAGTTGTTAGAGATAAAAATTGGAAGCCAGTAGCTTATTTGGCTACAAACACTGTTGAGTTATTGGAATCACCAAAGAGCAAATACTCTATCTCACCAAACAACAAGTTATTAGAGTATGCAACTGAAAACTATGATAAAGTTGGATTGGTTGGTTTGCCATGCCATATATTGGGAGGATTACAGTTTGATTTAACTTTAAAAGTTGGTTTATTCTGCACCAAAAACTTCCACTATTATATAATAAAAAATATTATAAAAGAGAACTTTGGACCAAATATGGATGAAGTTGTTAAAATGAATATTACAAAAGGAAAATTTGTCGTTGAAACCTTAAAAAGAAAAGGTTTCACTGGAACTGAAAAAGTAGTTTATGAAATTCCAATAAAAGATATTGAAAAACTCTGCAACTTAGGATGTAGAGTTTGCTCTGACTTCTCAGCAAAATACGCAGATGTATCAGTTGGAAGTGTTGGAAGTGAGGATGGTTGGAACACTGTAATTGTTAGAAACAAGATGGTTGAAGATATAATAAATGATATGTCTGAGAAGGGATTAATTGAGGTTAAAGAGACGGTTGATATTAAGGCAGTTGAAAAATTAGAAAACATTAAAAAGAAAAACGAAGAAATTAATAAATGCTCTGCATACTTTGCCGTATGCCCATCCCTTTTTTAAATTTTATTTTTTGGTGAGATAATGCTAATTAAAAAAATTGAGGGGTTAAAAAACTCTGAAATTAAAGATATTATCGACAAGAGAATTAATGAATTTAAATCTTTTAAAAACAAATCTAATGAAGAGTGGTTTAAAGAGTTGTGCTTTTGCATTTTAACTGCCAACTTTACTGCTGAGGGGGGAATAAAGATTCAGAAGGAAATTGGAAATGGATTTTTAACCTTATCAAAAGAGGAGTTAGAAGAGAGGTTAAAAAATTTAGGGCATAGATTTTATAGAAAGAGAGCAGAGTTTATAGTTTTAGCAAGGAGGTTTAAAAACATTAAAGATATTGTTGAGAATTTTGAAAATGAGAAAATAGCGAGGGAGTTTTTGGTAAAAAATATAAAAGGGATTGGATATAAAGAGGCAAGCCATTTTTTAAGGAATGTTGGTTATGACAATGTTGCTATAATCGATAGGCATATTTTGAGAGAACTTTATGAAAACAACTACATTAATGATATTCCTAAAACATTGAGTAGGAGAAAATATTTAGAGATTGAAAATATACTGAGAGATATTGGAAAAGGGGTTAATTTAAAACTCTCTGAGTTGGATTTATATATTTGGTATTTAAGGACAGGAAAGGTTTTAAAATAAAAAATTATTTATTTCATCTGTTCTAAAATAATTGCTGGACAAATCTTTTTTATTCCTTCAATCTTTCCAATTTTGTTAAATATTAAGTCAGAAAACTCTTTTCCATCTTTAGCCCAGATTTCAGTCATAATCATATGGTCTCCTGTTGAAGTAAATACCTTCTTAACTTCCTCAAACTTACAGAGTTCTTTGGCAACATTTAAAAACTTATCTGGCTCGGTGTCAAAGCCAGTTAAGGCAACAACGTTATATCCAATCTTTGAGGGATCTATTATTGTAGTGTATCCTTTAATAACCCCATCTTCCTCCAATTTTTTAATTCTCTTCCTTATGGAACTTTCACTTGTTCCTAATTCTCTCGCTATATCGGTATATGATTTTCTCCCATTCTTTATAAGAATATCAATAATTTTTAAGTCCTTTTCATCCATAATATCACCGAATTTCGGACAATTAATAATATTAATTATAACCTACAGTATATGTATTTAGTATGTAGTTAGCAAAATATATAAAAATTTTGGAGGAAGAGAATGGTAGTTGAGATTATTGTGGATAGGGAAAAATGTATAGGATGTGGGAGATGCTATGATGTATGTCCAAAAGGGCCGTTAATATGGACAAAAGATGAAAATGGAAAATATTATGCCTATAATGTTGAATACTGCCACAACTGCAAATTCTGTGCTGGAAGATGCCCTACAAATGCCATAAAAGTTTTGGTAAAAAAAGAATAATATCATTTAAATCTCCTTTTCCCCCCAATATTCTCAATAATCTTTAAAAATTCTCTTTCTTTTTCCTCAACATTCTCAAATGCATATACTCTAAAAGTTACACTTTTAAACCCTTCTTCTATTTTTTCTCCTTCGTAAATATCCATAATCTCAACATCAAATCTATCCTTTAATAAATCTAAGATAACATTCTCATCAACATCCTTCTTAAACAATATAGAAACATCCCTATGGTATTTTGGCAAGTTCTCATCTTTCCATTTTTTTAATTCATTCTCTTCCATAACCATAACATTCGACGTACTTAATTTTATTTCCTTTCCATTTTTCTCGATTATTATATAATCACCATCAACATCCTTTAGAATACCATAATGAACATTTCCTGAATAGATGTGCCTTAATCCAATGTCTTTTCCTTTCATTTTTGATAGTTTTTCCATCTCTTTTGTTAATGCAAATACTGCCTTATCTGAGTAACTTACCCCCCTCTTTGCCTCATTCCCAAAGTGCTTTGCTGCCTCTTTCATTAATTTTACAAATTCTTCTCTATCTTTCCTTTCTACGATGTTCTTTATCAAATTACATTGACCTATGAAAGTTTCATGTATATGCTTTATTTGTGGATTGTGCATTTGTATATCTGCATAAAGGTAGGGATTCTGCCCAATGATTCTTCCAATTATGTATATCATCAACTCATAAATTGGAGATGCATATTTTCTCGATTCCTTTATATCAACCCCCAACTCTTTTAACGTTGCCCCCAATGATATGTATGCAAAATGTGTCAATCCCTGCACAACACCCATAATTCTATCGTGTTCTTCTGGTTTTATTACAATAACTCTTGCCCCTTCTTTTTCAAGGAAGTCTTTAACCTTCCTAAACCATTCGCTTTTTTTATGTCTTTCAGAAGGAGTTAGTATAACAACCTGTCTCATTAGGGATGGGGTAGAAGGACCAAACATGGGATGTGTTGGAACTACGGTAACCCCTTCTTTTGCATATTCTTCCATTGTTTTTGAAGGTATCTCTTTTATTGATGTAATATCCATCAATAAACAGCCCTCTCTAACGTGTGGAGCAACTTCTCTTATAACCCTCTCTGTAACGTTTATTGGAACCGCTACTATAACAATATCCCCTTCTTTTGCCGCCTCTATGTTGTTGTTGGTAAATTTAACCCCCAATTCTTTCTCAACACTCTTTCCCTTTACTATATCCCTTCCCGTAACAGTCACATCAAAGTTCTTACTCTTTAAATATTTAGCAAACCACTTTCCAAGTCCATCAGTACCTCCAATTATTGAAACTTTGTAGTTTTTCATAATATTCCTCCAAAATACTTTAATTAACTAAACAAATATAAAAATATCAAATTTTGACCAAATCCCAATAAAGTCCCCACAACAACTTGCAGAGGAGTATGTTTCTCCAAATATATACGTGACCACATCGTAAATATAAGGAATCCCATGTAAATAAAAACTACGAAATACAGCAAGTTATTACAAATCTGATTAAATTTAATTAGTGCTACTATTATCGCCGACAATCCATAGCAATGTATGCTTATCTTCCAAAATGATGTTATTATTAGTAAAGATAGAACATTGGTCAAATAAAATTTTGTTAAGAAATTTGGTTCAATAATAACCAGTACAAATCCATATATTACCATAATGGTTAAGGGGACTATCCTTCCATTCCTATCTGGAATGTCCCATTTTTGATTCTTAATTTTTGCCCACAAAATCCAAATTACGGCAGGAATTATAGCCAAAGATATCAAACTCCTAACATCAGATACTATGCATGGAAAGGCAGATATTGCTAAAAATGGAAAAGCTCTTGAAATAATCTCTGCGAATTTAATGAATCTCATATTTTTTTCCAAATTATCTACCCCTTAGGTTAATGATACTAAAAGAGCCCAAACGCCCATAAGAACATAGGTATTGCAACAATTGCCCAAATCAAAATATTCCAGTGTATAACCTTTGACCCATCAAATGGAGGAATAGGCAACATGTTAAATGCTGCAAGGAATAGATTAACGTGATATCCGATATCAGAGATTATTGGGATGTTTAACATTAAAAAGAAAAATGCCAATGCGACATTTGTTAACGGCCCTGCTAATGCTATAATCCCATTTTCTTCTGTTGTTAGATAATCCTTGTATATATAAACTGCCCCTGGAGCTATAAACGTAAATCCCAATATTATTTTCAATAAAAGTCCCAATGCCAAGCCTTCGTACCATGCTCTAAACTCACTCCATGCTCCAAAATGTCTTGCAACTGTCCTATGGGCAAGTTCATGTAGTATAAATCCCGCCCCAACAGTAAACAAATAAATAACAAACAAGATAAAGAACCACAAATCAAATGAAAATCCACTTGGCCATGCGAATATCATAGCAATTGCAAAAGTGGACAATAATAAGTCGATTAATTCTTTTTTACCAAATCTGAACAAATTATCCATAGCCATAAAATCATCCCCTACTAAACGTTAGTTAACTTATATTATTTAACTTATTATGCATAATGTTATTTATAGAAAAAACATCTTATAATCTTAGTATTGCTTCCAAATATATGTTTCCCCATATTTTAAATTTTCATAGAAAATATGTTTAGGTGGTAAAATGGAAATCTTATGCATAGATATCGGGAAGGGGACTCAGGACATCCTATACATAAACACCAACAAAAACATCGAAAATTCCATAAAACTAATACTTCCATCCCCAACATCAATTTTAGCAGAAAAAATAAGCCTAATGAATGAAGATTTAAGAATAGATGGCGTCATAATGGGGGGAGGTCCAGTAAATAGAGCGATAATTGAGCATATAAAAAAAGGATTTAACGTTGAAATATCAGAAAATGCAGCAAGAACAATAAGAGATGATTTAGAGGAGGTAAAGAAGAGGGGAGTAATCATTAAAGAAAGTATAGAAAATCCAAACGTCATTTTTAGAGATTTGGATTTTGATATGCTAAAAAATATATTCACACCAATAGGGAAGGAATTTAATCCCAACTTTGTATGCGTAGCGTGTCAAGACCATGGTTTTGTTAAAGGGCAAAGTGACAGAATCACAAGGTTTAAATACTTTGAAAATACGTTGAAAGAGACAAAAAATCCATATAAATTTTACTTTAAAGAAAAAACAAATTATTTCTCAAGATTTGATGCAATCTTAGAAACCTTAAAAGAAAACAACTATGAAGGATTTGTAATGGACAGTAAAATTGCCTCCATATGTGGAATTTTAAATTACGCGAGGGAAAACAACATTAACGAGTTTATAGGTTTAGATATAGGTAATGGCCATACATTAGGAGTTTCTATAAAAGATGGAGAAATTGTTGGATTATTTGAGCATCATACAAGGCTCCTAACTCCAGAAAAACTAAAAAATATTGTCGATAAATTGGCAGATGGTACATTAAAAAATGAAGAAATATTTAACGACAACGGTCATGGATCTGTGGTTTTAGATAGTATAAACCCAGAGGAAATTTTAATAGCCGGACCGAATAGAGAGATGTTTAAGGATTATGGAAAATACGCCTATCCTGGCGGGGATGTAATGATTACTGGATGTATTGGATTGTATGATACATTAAAATCTATGAAAGTATTCTGAGTGAAGTAAATACCGCATGTTTTAATGATTATTTAAACCAGATTTATTTTGAATATCATTATTCACAAATTAAATTTTATTACTACCCATTCGAAACTTTTTTAACTGATAGTGTGATTTAACACTATTAAAATTAAAACCAAAAAATAGAAATAGGTAGTACTTAAATAACTCGTTAAAAAACGGTGCATCTCCTATGCTAACAGCACTTAATAGTATACTCACTAATTCTATAAATAGTTTAAGATTTAACTGTTCAGAGGAGTTATCCAGTTCGCACAGGTTAAGACCTCAATACTAATAAAATATTATTCGATTTACACTACAATAAAACCACTTGGCAAAAAATCAACAGATATATTTATCGAAATTATTAGATTTCTATTTCACATAGATATCGGGACGGTCGTAGGAGACACTTTTGTAACGACAAAGAAAATTATGAAGGAATCTAAAGAATTGGGAATGGAATATATTGGTAAACTTAGAAGGCAGAGGATATTATAAGCGAGTATATGAAGAGACCGAAGATAGAAGAATCAAACGAAAAACCTACGGTTTTTCGTAACTCGCCTGTTATCACAAGGCGAAAACATCGATTGGGTGAAATACTAAGTATTTCACTGCTCGCTTGCTCCGCAAGCGAAGAGACAAATCGATTTTAGAAATCGAAGGAAACTATCTAACGTCTGAAAAGAGCAATATTGGATTTGTTAGATTTATGGCGATAGTATCAAACTGCATAGAATATTTGAGATACAAATATGGACTATCATTTTAAAGTGGTTAAAGAGTGTAGTAAAGAACTAATAAAGAAGGGAGTATTGTAATCACACTGTCAGTTTTTAAAATTTTAGGGAAATTAAATAAACAATTCTTAATGAATTTCACTTCCAGGAGGTAAATCTTTATCAACAGTCAACAAACTGACAACACTTCCATCTTCGTTTTCTCCAGCCAATAACATACCTTCTGACTTAACTCCGCATAATTTTGCTGGTTTTAAATTGCAGACAACAATAACCTTTTTTCCAACCAATTCCTCAGGGGTGTAGTATCCTTTTATTCCTGCAACGATTTGCCTTTCTTCTCCACCAATATCAACAATTAATTTTAAGAGTTTTTTTGATTTTGGAATGTCCTCTGCACTTTTAATTTCTCCAACCCTCAAATTAATTTTGCTTAAATATTCAATATCAATCAAATCCATATTCTTCACCTCTTTCTTTTCTTCTTTCTTTTTGTTTTCTTCTTCAATTTTCTTTAACTTATCTTTCATCTTTTTGATTTTTTCATCTTCAACTTTTTTGAATATGATTTTTGGTTTTTTCAATTCGTTTCCTCTCAATACCAAATCCAATTCTTCATTCATCATATTTAAAAGTTCCATTGCTTTTTTAGGCATGTATGGATATAGGAGGTAGGCAATGGTTTTTACTGTTTTACAGCAAACATATAGGATTTCTTTCAACCTCTCTTCATCCTCAACTGCCCATGGTTGCATGTTTTGGAAGTAGATGTTTCCTTCTCTTGCTAAATGCAAAATGCTAACGAGTCCATCCCTAAACTCGAAATTTCTTATGTGTTCATCAACCTTTTCAATTGTTTCTTTGCATTTTTCCAATAATTTTTTATCTTCTTCTTTTAAATTATTTTCATCGACTATTGGGATTTTTTTGAATTTTCTATGTGTAAAAACGAGGGTTCTGTGTGTAAAGTTCCCAATAATATCTATAAGTTCATTGTTTATCCTTCTTTGGAAATCATCCCATGAAAAATCGCAATCCTTATGCAGTGGAGCGGACATTGTTAAATAATACCTCAAATAATCCGCATCAAAGTTTTCAACAAAATCCTTCACCCAAACAACCCATTTTTTACTTGTACTCATCTTTCTTCCTTCCAATGTAAGATAGCCACCACTAACAACTGCATTTGGTAAGTTGTATTCCCCATGTGCAATCAACATCCCTGGCCAAAATACAGCATGATGAACAGTTATATCCTTTCCAATCATATGGTATATTTTTGTTTCATTGTTTTTAATCCAATAATCTTTCCAAATATCTCCTAAAAGTTTTGTGTTTGAGATATATCCTATAGGTGCCTCCAACCAAACATACATTACTTGGTTTGGATTATCTGGAATGGGGACTCCCCAACTTATATCCCTTGATATATCCCAGTCGTGTAATTCTTCAATCCAACTTAAAGCCATGTTTTTTACATGTTCAGGCATTTCTTCTGCATTCTCAATATAGTTTTTTAATACCTCCCTTAAAGCACTCAATTTAAAGAAATAATGAACTGTCTTTCTAATCTCTGGTTTTGATTTGCAGTGAACACAGTAAGGATTTATTAATTCTGTTGGCTCTAAATGTCTTCCACAAACCTCACAGTGGTCTCCCCTTGCTTCCCCTCCGCAATGCGGACATGTTCCCTCAACGTATCTATCAGGCAAAAACTTATTGCATTTTGGGCAATAGAACTGCTCAATCTCCTTCTCATAAATATATCCATTTTCTTTTAATTTTTTATAAAATTCTTGACTTGTCTCTATGTGAATATCGCTGTGGGTTTTTCCAAATGCATCAAACTCAACATTTAAAGAATTCAAATCCCTCTTTATTTCATTGTGGTATCTTTCAACAATTTTTTCAGGTGTTGTGCCTTCTTTCTCTGCTGTTAATGTTATTGGAACCCCGTGGTTATCTGTCCCACCAACATGGATGGCATTCTCCCCTCTTAATTTTAAATACCTTGTTAAGATATCTGCTGGGATGTAGGTACTTCTCGCATGTCCTAAATGCAAAGGCCCGTTTGTGTATGCCAATGCTGTTGTGATTAGATATTTCATAGCATCTCCCTCCAAAAGGTGATTTGATTTTAAGTAATCATCATTAAATTTAACATAAAATCAAATGTCATTGCTTTTTATTATTGTTTTAATTTTGAGGTAAATATTTAAATATCCACACTTAAATAATTAATCATGCTTTAAGAACACAACAATTAATAATTTTTGCATAAAATTTGGTGTATATAAAATAGATTAACCCTTTATTCTTGTGTGGGGTGGGGGAATTGGCAATTTGCAAAAGATGTCAGGGAATCCTTGAGAGGTATAAAAACTATACTCCAAAGGAAGTGATAAAAGATAACTATTGTGTATATTCCATCATCCAAGTTATTGGAAAGAATACAGAGATGAAGTCAGAGAGGCATTTTATAACGAAGTGGTGGATGCAGTAACCAATGATAAGGAACTAATTTGTGTTGGTTACCATTTGCCAGAAATTGATTTTAGAGATTTTGCCGATAGGATTGGGGAAGATAAAATTATATTTAAAAAAAGAGTAATTTTTGAAGAAGCCAACTTTCAGAAGATTAATTTTGGTAGAGTAGAATTTAGAGAAAATGTCCATTTTTCCAAGGCAAAGTTTAATGGCATAGTCCGCTTTTTAGAGGCCATATTCGATGGAAAGGTCTATTTTTCAAGAACAGTGTTTATGGGGGAGGCGGAGTTTTTAGGAACTGTATTTAATGGAATGGCAATTTTTTCAAGGGCAGTATTTAATGAAGGTGCTAACTTTTCAAGAACTACATTTAACAAGAAGGCATATTTCTTAGGGACTATATTCAAGAGGGACGTTGATTTTTCAAGAACGACATTTAAGGGAGATGTGGATTTTTTAGGAGTGACGTTCAAAAACTTAACCAAATTTATAAATGTCTTCTTTGAACTTGCGAAATTTTTGCATTGTATATTTGAAGATATTACTGTTTTTAAAAGGAGAGAAACCTTCAGTCCAGATAAAAATGAAGTTGTGATTTTTAATTTTGTGAATTTTAAAAACCCACAAAATACAACATTTATGGACTTTCCACTGTCTAAGATATCCTTTTTAATGACTGATGTTAAAGATATTACAATAATAGCAAGAGCAGAGGAGATTTTAAGTGAAAAACTTTTAAGATACAAAGAAAAAGAAGAATGGGGGAAAATAAACGAGATAAATAAAAATGAGAATTTTGAAAAAGTGATAAAGATACTTAGACCATATTTGAGGCAGGAAACTGTCCTCGCAGAATATAGGAATATAAGAAAATCATTTGAAAAGAATAGGACTTTTGTAGAGGCATCAGAGTTGTTTATTAAAGAAATGGAACTACTGAAAAAAGGACTTCCATGGTATGAAAAGGCGGTTTATGATTTCTACTATGGATTATCAAAATATGGTGAGTCCATTATAAGACCCATCTTTTGGTCTGTAGTTTTTATTTTTGTGTATCCTTTAACAGTATCTCCGAATATGCATTAGGTATGCACAACTGAGTATTATCTATTGGTTTATTTGTATATATGTGCATTCGAATTAATTCATTAATTTTGATAACGAATTCTTTTAAATTCATGGTTTTATAATTCGTATTTTTGTTTTTCCATTGCATTGCAACCCATAGATTGTGAATAATCGCTCTAAGTATAAACAAGAATAATCTTACTTCTAAAATCTTTGATTTCGTTTTTATAGCTATGTTTTTAAGCATTCTGAATCTTGTTTCGATATTCCATCGTTTTTTACACGTTTTTTAGATATATTTTTTGG
>NZ_AGJL01000040.1 GCF_000243455.1 Methanotorris formicicus Mc-S-70
ATCTCTTTATGTAAAGAAACTGGTTTATTGTTAATCTAAGTATTTAAATGTATTTGCGAAAGTCCTATATATATTAAAGATGCTTAACATAATGTAAAGTAATATTAACATGGTGGTGGTATGGAAATTATTTATATATTTTTGTTTGCATTTATGCTGTTATTTTTATGGATTTTCAAAAAAAGAACTAAAGAGTTAAGAAAATTTTATAATATAGGGGGTATTTTGCTATCTTTAATGTTGGGCATTGTTGGGGGGATTTTGTGGATTTTATTCTATGAAAAATTCAGATTGGCAGCGTTTAATGTTGTTATGACTATTTTATACTTCATTTTTGCATGTTTGATAAGAACAAAGATGGGAAAAATTGAGTTGGATGAATTTGCAGTTGATATTTCTAATAAAGTTTCCCATGATTTGCTAATCTCTTTTGGTGTGTTTATATGTGTTTTAGTTACTTATAGTTTAACTAAACCAATAATCTTAAATCCACATGGGGTTGGTTCTTTTGCTTTCTTCATACTTTTTGGATATAACTGTCTTTTTTATTTTTACTATCGAAAATACGTTGGGGGAGATAATGAATAAAATTATCCTTGGATTTTTGATGGGACTTTTAATAACAATATCAGCAGTTCTACTTGTATTTTTGAATTTGAAGGATATTGCAGTTTTGTTAATATTTTTAATTGCATTAGGGGTATTTATCTATTCAATTAAGAAAAATCACCCATTATTTGGAGATACAGAGGAACAGTTAAGTATTCTTATAATTGGAACTATTTGGGGATTTTTTTGGATTTTGGGAGTTTATTTATCCTCAAAATTGAGTATTACTTTAATTGGTTTGTTGATTGTTTTATTTTCAGTAGTTATTGAAATAATAATCTCAAAAATAACAAAAATAAATGTAAATGAAGAACTTATTGATGAATTAAAAGTAAGAATTATGGAAAAGAGTGGATTCAAAGCAATATTCTCATTTTTATTTTCTTATTTTGTGTTTAGGTATTTGTTGATGTTTGTTGAATTAAATCTGAAGATATCAATTTCAGATGCATTTTTATTTTCCATAATGATGCTAATCTCTCAACTCATAATTTTTAGGGTATATTATACCTTAAAATTTAGTTAGGTGATAATTTGAACACTATTGAAGAAAGTTTGGTATTAATTTTTGGAATTTTATCAGGGGTTGTTCTTTACTACCAACAAATTTATAATTACTTATTTGATGTGGAATTGGGCTTCTTTATGTTGTTGTTTATGGTTTATTTTGCAATAATTGTAAAATATGGTAATTCAGAAATTGTTGATGAAAAAGAACTGCAAATTAAATATTTAGCATCATACAGAACTTTAAAGGCATTTATAATATCTATTGGATTGTATTATCTTTTAGGGAAGTTATTTAAAACTTATTAAAACTTATAATTATGATTTACATGTTGGGGATGTTTTTCTTACAATTTGGATTATTTATTTGGTATTTTACCTTTATTACTTTAAAAAATATACTTAGGTGATTTTATGGAATTAAAGACCAAAATAAAACTTATCTTAGCAGTTGATTTTTTAGCAGTTTTATTTTTACCCTTATTAATTAAAAATTGGAAAATTGCATTATCGTTTTTATTAGCAATCTTTATATCTTGGCTATTTATTGATAAAAAAGATATAAATGAAAGGTTATATGAAAATTTATTAGCAATAAGTGTTGGATATATAGAGGGAATTTTAATATTCCTTGGAATTGTTTGTAATAAAGTATTTTTGGATATTGTTGAAGGAATATTTGCAATAATTATTTTAATAGTTATATTGGTTCTATTCCCAAAGTATAAGTTAATATTTGAAGTTTTCGATGAATTTGTTGAAAATCTTCAACAAAAATCAGGATTTTTAACTTTGGTGTCATTTTTTGGTATATTATTACTTTGGAGGTGTTTTTGTATATATTAAACGTAAATTGTCAAAAAGAGATTGTTATTAATGCTTCTGATTTTCTTAGAACAATTGGAGTTGTAGTTTGTTCAAATCTGCTAATATTGCAGGTCTATACATTTAAAAAGTTTTTATAGTGAAACAATGAAAAATAAATTAAAGATTTATAGGGCAATGCATAACTTAACTCAGGAAGATTTGGCGAGAAAGTTGGGAGTGAGTAGACAAACAATTATTGCAATAGAAAAGGGGAAATACGACCCATCTTTAAAATTAGCATTCAAAATAGCAAAGTTTTTTGGAGTTAGGATTGAAGATATATTTATTTATGATGAAGATGAGTGATTTTGGTGATATCATGATAATCATAGATACTGCAAAAAAAGAGGATATTGATGATATGATTAATCTCTTGAAGCAACTTTTTGAAATAGAGAAAGATTTTGCCCCAAACTATGAAAATCAGAGAAAAGGCTTAGAACTTTTATTAAACAATAAAGATGCAATAATTTTTGTTGCGAGATATAATGATAAAGTAGTTGGAATGTGTTCTATTCAAACTTTAATATCAACTGCTGAAGGAGGAAAAGTTGGAATTTTAGAAGATTTGGTGGTTGATGAGAATTTTAGGGGAATGGGTGTTGGAAGCAAACTTTTATTAGAGGTAGAGAGATATTGTAAAGAAAATGGTTTGTTGAGATTATCTCTACTCGCAGATAAAGATAACAAAAAGGCACTTGAATTTTACAAATCCAGGGGATGGAAATTTACAAACTTAATATGCCTAAGAAAATTTTTTGGTGAGTAAAATGGGAGTACAATTTAACGATTTAATCCCAAAAAAGGAAATTCCAATAAAATATCTATCAGGAAAAACTGTTGCTATAGATGGGATGAACGTCCTTTATCAGTTTTTGTCAAGTATTAGGTTGAGGGATGGCTCTCCTTTAAGGAATAAGAAAGGGGAGATAACTTCAACATACAATGGAATATTCTATAAAACCATATATATGCTTGAAAATGACGTAACACCAGTATGGGTGTTTGATGGAAAACCGCCAAAATTAAAGGAAAAAACTCGAGAAGAAAGAAGAAAAATGAGAGAAAAGGCAAAAGAGGAATTTATAAAAGCAAAAGAAATAGAAAATATTGAGGAGATGCAAAAATATGCAAAGAGAATGAACTTTTTAACAAAGGATATCGTAGAGAACTCAAAAAAATTATTGGATTTAATGGGAATTCCTTACGTAAATGCCCCTGCAGAAGGGGAAGGGCAAGCATCATATATGGCGAAAAAGGGTGATGTGTTCTGTGTTGTTAGTCAGGATTATGATGCTTTGCTTTATGGAGCCCCAAGGGTAGTGAGGAACTTAACTGCAACAAAAGAAGAGTTGGAGTTAATAGAATTAAAAGAGGTTTTAAATGAGTTAGGCATTTCTCACGATGATTTGATAGATATGGCAATTTTGATTGGAACTGATTACAATCCAAAAGGAGTTAAGGGCATCGGACCAAAAAAAGCACTTGAAATAGCAAAATCAAAAAACAAAGAACTTTACTTAAAAGCAATTGAAAACTACGAGGAAATTAAAAATATATTTAAAAATCCAAAAGTTACTGATGAGTATAATATAAAATTAAAAAAGCCAGATAAAGATAGCATTATAAAGTTTTTGGTTGAGGAGAATGATTTTTCTTTGGATAGGGTTCAGCCACATGTTGAAAAACTCTGCAAATTGATTGAGAAAAAAACAAAACAAGTAACTTTAGATGCATGGTTTGGAGGTTAAGTTTTAAATCTCTTTTTAAAAATGAGGGATGATGAAACATCGATGTGCTGATTATGAAGAGAACCTTCTTCCTGACCTCATTTTTATTTTAGAATATCTTTAATGTTTCCATAAATAACCTCACTCTTGCAGAAACTTGGTAGATAAACTCCTGCTTTACCTGAGTTTGTTGCTACTCTTTTATATCCCATATCTTCAATTGGAGCCACTACCATGCAGGTATCTTTAACTATCTCCCCTCCTGCTTTTTCTATAATCCTTGTGTATCCCATTCTATCTGCAATCGCCTTCATATGCAAGGATGTGCAAATCCATAAATCGCATTTTAATTTTATGCTGTTCTTTTTTATGAATTCCGCTATTTCTTTAATTTCTCTTAAACTGCAGTGTGGACATCCAATGCATATTAGATCTGGGGCTTCATTGCAGGTGTTTAATTCCTCATAAGCATCTTTAATATCATCCATATCAATGGTGATTTTTTCCAAATTATCATCTATGGCTTTTTTTGCCTCAGGAGTTATGTTCTCTACATGGTATAGAGCGACCCCACTACTTGCCGCCATTGCTGCTCCAAGTGCCTTTAATTCATCATTATTAATATTTTTTATGTTTTTAAAGTATGGAATGCCATTTTTTACAGTCTTTCCAACAATATAACCCAAAGCACCATAAACATCAATACTTGGATTTTCAATATTTACCTCAATTATGTGTGTTGCTTTCCTATTCTCATCCAAATGATAGCCATAATATGGAGTTTTCCCAATTATTGCACTTGCTAACGCTGCAGGACCTCCTTCTCTATTAGTTTTTGCCCCAATAACTGAATTTGCAAAACTCACTGCAGAACTCTCTGCCCATGCGATATGCTCTCTAAATCTTGGAAGGTTTCCAGTTAGGTAAGGAGTACAGGTACAACTTATCTCGGCCCCAATTTTTTTAAAACAATCTATGATTTCAAGTTGCTTTTTTGCAAAATCCTCTGGAAATCCCAATTTTTTCCAATTATCCACATCCATTCCACAGGGATTTAGGGTAGAAGGCACAGAAACCTCAACCTTTTCATTTGCAAAATCCCTCAAAAACTCCAATCCAATATCGCCAATTGTTTTGTAAGAGACTCCTGAAATTTGGGATGATGAGATGGGAATTAATTTCTCCGCCCCATAAATATCTCCAAGTGATACAAGGAGATTCATGCATTTTTCTAAAACCTCTCCATATTCTCCATCGTATATTTTTTCCTCTTCCTTTGTAAGATACATATTAACTTCACCAATGAACTTTATGAATAAATTTTTAAAAGATTTATAAATAATTTGTTATTCAAAGTTTGAATTTTTTTGCTTAATGGTGAGAGAATGAAAGCACATCCAATAAAAACAAGATATATCAAACCAGGAGAGGATTTTATTCCAATTGTCATTGAAAGTTTGAAAAATAGTAAAATAAGATTAGATGATGGGGACTTTGTTGTTTTAAGTGAGAAGATGGTTTCAACAAGTGAGAATAATTTTGTTGATGAAAAGGATGTAAAACCAAAATTTTGGGCATATCTCACCTATTATTGGTCAAAATATTTATGGGGATGTATTTTGGGGCCTTTGTTGGGAACAAGAAAGGATAGGGTAAAAAACCTCAGAAAAATGCCAAAAAAAGAGACGTTGAGGCATAAGCAAGTAGTTATTGACCATGTTGGTTTAATCTATGCTCTAAAACCTGCATCAGAAGGAGGTGTTGATTTAACAAATGTTCCGGGAACTTATGCTTCCCTATTACCAAAAGAACCAAAAAAATGGGCGGAGAAATTGCATAGAAAAATAAAAGAGGAGTTTGGTGTTGATGTTGTTGTTATGGTTGTGGATACTGATGCAACGTATAGGTTTTTTAAGTGGTATGTAACTGCTCTCCCTTATGCTATCGATGGGATTATTGGCGGAATTGGGGTTTTGGGATATGTTATTGGAAAAATTGGGAAAAAGTTGGGTGTTGGTGGATTGGTTGGGGCTACACCATTAGCCATTGCTGGAAATGAAATCTATAAAAAATATCCTTTGGAAGAGATATTAAAAATAAGTGATTTAGCAGATAACTCACATATAACAACAAAATCCATCCATGATGTTATGAAGAAATATAATACCTTTGAAATTACAGTTGAGATTTTGGAAGAATTAGAGCATACTCCAGTTGTTGTTGTTAAGATTGAATAGTGTTAAAATTTTGTTTTCCCTCTTTTATGTCCTTTCTATATGCTTCCAATAGATAATTTTTCTTTCCAGTATATTCTGCAATTGTTTTAAAATCTACGCTTAATTTTTCTTTGTATTTTTTATCCCTCAGAAAGTGATGGTCTAAGATGAGTTGTGCATCTGTATTTTTTAATATATCCTTCAAATTTTCATCTACCTTTTTTAGATTCTCCTTTCCAAACATTCTTATTAAGTATGTTGGAGGACCGCTCATTATTATTAAATTTGGATGCTCATTTATTATATAATCCTTCAAATCATCAAAAATAACTCCTTGGATATCAGAGGCATGTAAGAATGTAAAGTTTTTATCTTTTATGGTTGTTAGCAAAACATATCCCAACTTATCATCCTTTCCATGTGGAAATGGTGGGGAAAATTTAATTTGGGTGTTTTTGAAGTTGAAGGTTTTGTTATCTGCGTAGTGTATTTCTTTTGCTATGTTTTTGACATTCTCTAAGAATGTCTCTGCCCTCTTCATCTGACTCCTGTTTATAAATTCTTTTGGATGCTTTATGAGTAAAATCTTATCCTTGTAGAGAGTTTTTGCATAATCCTTTGAATCCAAATACTCATCATCATGAAATGGCGTGTAGTGGTCATAATGGTAGTGGGAGATGGTTATTATATCAGATTTTTTGGCAAAATTATTTAATATTTCTCTCAACTTTCTCAATTGCTCAAATTCTATTTCGTTTGGAGGTAAGCCATATCTCTTTGGTGCTATTGCTACACCAGGGTCTATTAAAACTTTAACATCCTCTGTTTCAACATAAGTTGCTAAACTCCTGACACCAAAACTCTCACTTGCTATTGGGATGATTTTCATACTCCCACAATTCAATAATTATTCAATAGATATTGCTTGGTCTGGGCACTGCAATACGCAAAGATTGCATTTTGTACATTTGTCCTCATTTACTGGAATTGGTGGATAGATACCCTTTTTATTTAATTTTTTTGATTTTTCAAAGACATTCCTTGGACAAACCTCAATACATATATCGCATCCTTTGCAGAAGTTTTCGTTTATCTCTATCATTTTTCTCCTCCTCCATGTTTGCTTTTCTTGGTCTTATCTTTATGGTTTTAAGAATTCTTTTTCATCATCAATAAAAACACTCCCTCTTTTATTTAAATCTTTAATATATACTTTTAACTATTTCCCGTATATTCTTGATTGAGTTTATTAGTGCAGAAATAAAATAAGAAACAAAAATAAAAATATAAAAAATCAATAAGTTACTCCATTAATTCTGTGTCCTCATGAGAGTATGGTGGAAAACTGCAACACAATATCTTTAAAGGAACGTCACTTATGTTTTCAATCTTATGGGGGGTTTCGGGAGGGATGCATATAGTATCCCCTTTTTTAACTTCAAATTTTTCATCACCTAATGTCATTAATCCTCTACCTTCCAAAATATAATATATCTCCTCAGATTTATGATGCTTATGCAATAAAGTTTTAGAACCTGCTGGAATTATTGCCTCTGCTAAACTTTGTTTTACATCCCCGTGGGCACTTGGATGTATCAATTCCTTAATTATTGAACCATCTTTGGTGATATATGGTTTAATTTTATCGTATTCAGTTTTTATAATTTTCATGGTTTCAACCATTTGCATGGTCTTTATCGGATATTTCTCAATCTATTAAAAAATTATTTTTCTCCCCCACCATGTTTGCTTTTTCTTGGTCTTATTTTTATGGTTTTTAGGAATTCTTTTTCATCGTCAATAAAAACACATTCCCCTTTATTTAAATCTTTACCGTAGTTCCCATCAAAACATTAAATATATAACTCAATAGATATATAGTATCAAAAAAATAGTTGAAGGTGATAACATCGTTGAAGAGAGCGTCCCAAAGCTTAAACGATTAATAAATCTCATGTGGGCTAAGTTCTATCTAACTGTAGAGAAATATAAGTCACCATACGCCCGCAGAGAGAAAATATCCCTCTTGGACTTAATAATCTTTTCGGTTCTATGTATGATATACTTCGGTGGATGTATAAAAAGGGGTATGAATTTTTAATCGAAGGGTTGGGATTGTTTCCGAAAATAAGATACAACAAATTAGTTGAGCGATTAAACAGATATGAAGAACTTTTATTCGAAATTCAGAGCATATTTTTAAATAAAAACTGTTTATTGTCTATAGATACAATTCCAATCGAAACAAAAGAACTTATAAGGAAATATAGACATGAAAAAATAGGAAAATCAATGTTAATTAAAAAAGATGGTATAGTTGGCTACAATGCATCAAAAAAACGTTATTATTTCGGATATAAAGCAACATACACTACTGACGGAATGTATCTAACTCTATTGTTTGTAAGTCCTGCAAATCAGCATGATTTGGATGTCTTGAAAGATAATTATAAACTGTTTGTTAAGAACTTCTCAAACTGCTCTATAATTGGAGATAAGGGTTATATAGATGAAGGTTTTCAAAATATGTTAGGATGGGGAAACGTTTATTTCGAATCTATAAAAAGAAATAACATGATTAAATCGTTTATAGAAAAGATAAAGTATAAAATACTAAATAAATTGAGAAAAACTATCGAAACAAACTTTTCAAAGTTGGTTGAAATGTTCCCAAAGCGTATAAGAGCCATAAGTAAAAGAGGATTTAGCGTTAAATTATTGCTCTTTACAATCGCCTATAATATTAAGACGTTGTATGATGTTAAATTTAGGTAAGTTTGTTAATAATGGTTATTACTTCAATTGCTAAAACTTAATAGTATCTAACTATTTCCACATTGTAATTATATATCTAAATGTGTGATGGGAATTAGGGTTTTTATAATCCAAAAAATCAATTAATGTAAATTAATAAATAAATAGTAAAAATAAAAAATAAAATTATTTGCTAACTTTAACGACACCCCCAAATCCCTTAGAAACTTTCCTACCAATTCCCAAGTAATTAGGAATGTTGAAATTAACCGCAAACTCTCCTGTGAACCCAATGAATCTGTTTCCCTTATATTTAACAACTAAATCCTCAACATCCAAAACTTCTGCCCTCAACGTTTCCTTAACAGTATAATCCAAATACTTACTCATAGACAAAATGTTTCCAACTAAGATTTTTTCAAGCAATTCCTTCCTTCCACTCTCATCCAACTCTTTATACTTTGCATAATTTTTCTCATTCAAAGCAATCCATGGGGAGATGAACTTGTATCCCATCATCTCATCAGAGACGCCAAAGTCCTCAAACTTAACTTTTGCGTAACCTCCAACAACATCATAGACCTTATGATTCAACTCTAACTTATTGATATTCAATATAATCTCTCCTAAAATGTTTATTCCCTCTTTTATGCCAATTAAAACCGCATCACCACCAATAATCTTGTATTGGATTTTTGGGTAAGTATAAACAAATCCATTACCACTGTGGTTGTGTAAATCTTTATAATCCTCTTTGTTGAACTTATTCAAAATATATCCTCTCAAATATGGTATTTGGGATTTTTTTAGTGGCTCATTTGTTTTTAATCTGCATATTAAGATAGGAAGTTTCATAATTTCACCAAAATTTTTATAATATTATTGTTTTGTTCTCAACAACTTTAAAACCAGTTTCTTCATCATAATATTTTTCATTAATTTTATCTAAATGCCCAAATAGGATATCCTTCCCTTTTATATCATATTCTGGAATACTTATAACATAATCATAAAATTCTTTCTTTATCTTTAAAAATTCTCTTCTCCTCTCAAATACATCATTTATTTCCTTAATCCCCTCATATTCTTCCCAAACCTCTTCCGCTCTATCTTCAATACAAACAAACAAATCAATAGAAGGAATATTTTCGATTAGTTTAAATTCTTTTTCAATATTTTCATACTTAAATTCTTCAATAGTTCTTAGAATTTCTTTGGATTTGTCTTTATAATTACTTAATTTTTTGAAATACTTATTATTTAACTTCAAAAACTCCCTTTCATCAATAACATCATAATTATTTAGCAATTCCTCTGTTTTGGTTATGAGATGCTTCTCGTAAATATAGGATGCAAATCTTCGTCCATTCTCATCAATCAATTTAACAATATTAACAATTCCCCTCTTCCCCTCATTGTGCCTATTACACCTCCCAGCAGTTTGGTTTAGACAATCCAAAGGGGCTATATCCCTATAAATAACATCAACGCTAATATCAACGCCTGCTTCAATTAATTGGGTTGAAACTATAATCTTCCTATTTTTGTTTTTATTGATGTCTTTAATTCTTCTTAATCTCTCTTTTGGATAGATGCTTGTTGAGAGGTAATAAAAGTCTCCTTCCAAATCCATTTCCCTTAAAGCATTATAAACCTCTTTTGATGATTTTATTGTATTTAAAACAATAAGATAATCATCATTTGGATTGTTTTCAATATCCTCACTAACTATATCAATAAATTCCTCCAAATCCATCTCATTTTTATAGATTTTCATTTTTGTTCTGTTCATTTTTTTGAAATACTCATCCTTATTGTTTAAAAGTTCTACACTATTTTCAAAAATCATTGGTAGTGTTGCTGTGCATAGGATAAAGTAAATATTATACTCTTCTGCTAAAAAGTTGAAGATTTTGTTTATCGCATGCCAATATTTATAAGGAATTGCTTGTATTTCGTCTAAGATAATTATTGAATTGCTTAATGCGTGGAATTTTTTTTAGGTTTTTGTTTTTGTTGCTGAATATTGTATAAAATAGTTGCATAAATGTTGTTGTTATTATTTTTGAATTCCATGTTTCTATTAAGTGGAGGGATTTATCTTCTTCGAGAACATTCTCCTCATTTTCATCTAATTTGTAAGAAACCTCGCTTAAATGATGATGCTTCAAAAGAATATCTGAAGATACTGGTTTATCCAAAATTTCACTTAAAACTTCATCTAAAACCTTATAATTTTGGTCTATAATACTTAAAAATGGTAGGCAGTATATTATTTTCATCTCAATGCCTATCTCACTCTTTATTTTATTTGCTAATTTTAATGCAAAGTTAAATATAGCCAAAGTTTTCCCCATTCCAGTTGGTGCATTTAGGGAGTAAATTTTGTGCTCTAAATTTATTTCATCAACTTTTTTAGCAACTTCAAAGAACATTTTTGTTCTTAGATAATCAATTTCATTCCTCTTTGGAAAATTTTTAATGTATTCTTCTATGCTATTTGGAATTGTTGGATTGGTATTTATTTTTTTGTCTCTAAATATTGCATCTTCCTTGTCTGAACTTATTAATAAAGAAAATAGATACATATACAAAAAATAAAATTCGTATTTTAAATTATCCTCTTCATACTCGAGTTCATCATATATATCCTCCAATTCATTAAAACACTCTAAAATATCTGAAAAATCACCTTTAATTGTAGGGAGGTTGTTTTCTTCTAAAATGCCATTTATAAAATCAATATTTAACGCATCAAACTGCTCTTTTAAAATATCCTGGTTCTTCTCGATGTAAAAATCGTGTATTGGATTGTTGATAAATGAGTGATGGTTTTTTACACATAAGGAGAATAGTTGATAATAATCGTTATTAATACCATTATTTTTGAGGTATTCTCTAATTATATAATTTGTCAACAAAAAAGATATTGCTGAATGTTTTTTTTAAAGAACTTTTAACTTTCTCTCCTCTAATATATTTTTGAAAATAAGTGGTTGACTTCCCAAAATCGTGAGATAAGGAGATAATTTTTAGTATATTATTTATTATCTCCCCATCAAAATGGTTTAGTTTTGGATGCTTGTATTTTTTTAATGCCCTACTTTTCGTGTTTATTAAATGGTCTTTTAATGAGTAATTTGGGTGAGATAGAAGCATAGTCCCTCCTCAAATAAATGTTATGTTTTCATTTATTTCAGTTATTTTCCAATATCCTCCTACTTTGCATTTTATAGGCTTTCCGTTTTTTTCATAAAAAATATCTACATATTCAGTTGTTATTCTCCCCCCATTCATTTCATTTGGTATTTTTGCGAATAGATATTCCTTATTATCTTCAAAGTTAATATCTTTTATATTATCCCTTCTAATAACTGAATTTACCTCTACAAAATCATCGCTTTTTAATTTAACAACTTCAAACTCTCCAATATATTTGAAATTTGCAATCATCTCGCTTATTCCCATGTATGGGGTATAAATTGTTTTATGTTCTTTTAAAAGTTCTTTTAATTTGTTATGTAATTCATCATCTCTCAAATTAACGTAGATTCTATATTTGGGGTTTTTTAACATTTCAAATCTTATTTGTGTTCTTGGTTCATGTCCTTTCTTTTTTATTGGAATGAAATAATTTCCCTTTGTATTAATCAAATTTAAAGCAAAATTTACCTTTTTTATTGGGCTTAATATTCTTAATGCAATGTTTGTTGTATCAGCGTTTATATGTTTTAAATACTTTTCTTTATCAAATCCTAAAACTGCCCCCAATATCCCATAAATTGTTGTTTTTGGTATTATATCATAAGTTAAAGGACTTGTTGTCGTGTATATCTTCTTAAAATGCCCATAATCCCCCCAAATATCAAAAACTAAAACCTTCATGATTCCACCAAAAATAAAAATTTAAAATTTAAAGGACTATTTCCTTAAATGGAAGACCAACATCTGAGTTAAAGTTAAACTCTTCTCCATTATAAACCAATCTTAATCTTTTATCCCAAATATACTCAATGCCCTCAATTTTGTCTTTATTTTCTTTCAACAAATCAACTAATTCAGTTATATCTACCTTAAAGTCCTTAACATCTCTAATTTTCTCATCTTCAATATCTGAAACCAATTTTAAGGTTTTATCCAAATCACCAATGTGGTAGTTATTTTCCTTATAATTAACCTTAATTAGTAATCTTGGTGTATGTCCTACTTTGCTCCTACTAATGAGGTTTTTTGTTCCGTTCCACATTGCTTCAACTAACTTTTTAACATCTTCTTCTGTTAAATTCGTTGTTTTTGCGGCATTTTCGTTTATTATCCCATAAAAAGCAATTAGTGAATAAGGAACTACCCAATATTCTGTGAACGTTCCCTGACCCTTACCTTCTTTTGAAGGCATTACAGTAGTTCCTTTTATCAGTTTTGGAGAGACCTTATGCAAACTTCTTCCAAATCTAAATTGAACTGGACCAGTAAAAGTTATAGTTTTTCCTTTAACTGCTGTTGTTGCTCCAAATAACCTAATATCAATCATTTTTAATAAATCCTCTGCTTTTTCTATTTTTAGTTCATTTAGCCTATCTTCTTTTGTTTTTAATGTTCCATCTTCCTCTCTTACTTCCTTTATGAAAATCTCTTCTCCAATACTATCTAAATAATCCCTAATTGTTCTCTTTAACCTTACATCACTAATAATATTGACTCCTGTTTCCTCATCAATTCTTGGCTTGTTCTCATCCAATGGGTCTCCGTTTGGATTTGCATCTTTAACATCATATAAAAATAAAATTTCACTCCTGTTTTTTATTACCATTACTCATCCCCTCCTTTACTTTTAAATCTATCACTCATTGCCATCCCTAACGAAAAAATATAGGAAATTTCATTATTATTCAATTTCCAATCATTTCCTGCTTTTATAAGATATTCAGCAACCTTTTCTCTCAACTTTTTATAATATAGGCTATTATCTTCCTGCTCATATTCCATAAGTTTTTGGTTTGCCTCTTTGAAGATATTTTTAACCTTAATTTTGTCTAATTTTAGACCATAGAGTTTTGACTGAAATGGTTTTGAACCTCTCTTTTTGTATTGGAGATTAAGGAGTTTATTCACCAAAACCCCCAACAAAAATACACCTTTTTTCTCATCCCTATCAAAAAATCCATTATAATTATTGAAGAGCTCATCAATTTCATCATAAAGATAATATTCTTTATCGTCTCCCATAATATCCCCCTCCAAAATATTCAAATTCATTAAATAAAGGATAATCATGAATGATTTGTAAGCAAATAATTCAAATGGTTCATCTTTAATAAATTTCTCTCTAATTTTTGAAATAAACACATTAATGAGGCAGTTGTAATCAACTTTTTTATTTGTTATTATGATATTCATTAACCTTAGAAAATCTTCATTTCCAAAAAACTCCTTTATATATCCAAATCTAAACCTTAAACCTTCCTTATCTTCAAAGTTTTGTAAAATATTTGTATAATATTCTTTTTCTTTCTTTGAAAGTTTTTTGTATTTTAGTTTGAAATGTTTGAATATTCCATAATTTTCTATTTTGTCGATTTCTTCATACAATCTCCTAAATCTTGATGGGAGGACATCCTCAACCATTTGAGTTATTTTGAAGTCATTCCCTTCTCTAAAAAACATAAAAGAAATGTATAAGTAAATATCTCTTTTTGAAAGAAATTCAAACAATTTCCTTTCTCTATATGAATAATCCTTTGTTCCGAAATCTTTTGCCATTCTCTCAAATCTTTTTAATACTTTCCCAACATTCTTCTCATCCAAAACCTTTGGAATGATGTATAAATCATTCCCATAAAATCTTACCTTTAAATGCTCATCTAAGTAGTTTTTTCCTTCTTTAACATATAAAGCACATTTTAAGCATATTGGGAATGTCTTCCACGCTTCATCTGGATTTAAACCGCTAACATTTCCAATTTTGTCTATGGTATAGAATCCAAACTCCCTAAATAATCCAAAAACTTCCCCTTTTTCGTTACAAATTGAACAAATACCAACACCTTTTGCAGCAATATTTCCTGTTTTCATATAGTAGTAATCCATAGTTGCCTTATGCACAAAATAGTCCATAAACTCCCCTATATCTCCAACATAAAATTCTTCATCACCTTTCCTAATAGTTATTGTTAAAATAACACCATCTTTTGGATAGTTTTTCTTTAATTTTTCAATATCTTCAATAATTTTTTCTGCATTATCTTTTAGTGCTGTTTCTAATCTTTTTAAAAAATTGGTCTTTTTGTATTTCTTTGCATCTGCAACTGCTTTTAATATTTTATTTCTAAATGTTTTTTCAGCATCAACCAATTTAGATGTTGGGCTTAAATCAGCACCTCTTGGAGAGCCTTTTTTATATAGCAGCCTTAAAATCATAGATGAGTCAAATCTATCATCAAAAACTCCTAAATAGTTAAAATCTCCATCAAATGCAATTTTAAAGATTATATTATATTTCCCATCAACATCTGGATTTTCTACAAGTATAGACAGTGGATTATTAATGTCTTTCCCCTCTTTTTCAATAATATACTTCCCAATTGTTGCCACACTTGATAACATTTTTATCCCTCACTATAACAATTTAAATAAGTAAAAAAATATTATATATAATTTTTGGAATTTTAAATTGGTGGAACTATGGATATTGTTTTAAAATCTTATGGATTTTTTATATCTAAAAAAGGAGATAGATTTGTTTTTGAAGTAAAGGAAAATGGAGAAGTAAAGAAAGTAGAAATTTCTGCAAATAAAGTTGAAAGAATTATTTTAGGAAAAGATGGAACAATAACCACATCAGCAATAAATTTGGCAATAGAAAATAACATTCCAATAATATTTCTAAAGAATGAAGAACCAACAGCAATGGTTTGGCATTGCAAATTAGGTAAGACTGGGAAAATTAGAAGAAATCAAATAAAATTTTCAGAGACCGTTGAAGGAATAAAATATGCATCAAAATGGATTGAAAGAAAAATGAAAAACCAGATTAGTTATTTGAAAGAATTAAAAAAGAACCACAACCATAAAGGAGATTTTGATGGATTGGTTGAGGGCATAAAAGGATGTATTGATGATTTAAATGATTATTTGAGTAAAATTGATGGCAATATTCAAAAAAGAACCATAAAGGATACCATCATTGGTATTGAAGGATTAGCATCAAAGTATTATTTTGAAGGGATTAATTATGCCCTCCCAGAAAAGTATAAGTTCAAAGAAAGGAGTAGGAGGCCTGCAAAAGATGAATTTAATGCTTTATTGAATTATGATTATGGGATGTTATATCCAATTGTTGAAAAATGCTGTATTGTCGCTGGTTTAGACCCCTATGTTGGATTTATCCACTCCGATGGATATAATAAGACAACCTTAGTTTATGATATAATTGAAATGTATAGGGTTTATGTGGATAGAGGAGTTGTGAATTTCATAAACAAAAAGAAAGTTAAAAATGAGTTTTTTGTTCCTTTGCATAATGGAATATCGTTATCAGAAATTGGGATTGGAGAGTTTGCATCATTTATGAATGAAAGTGTATTCAATAAAGAGTTTGAATTTAAAAGAAAGAAGTATAAACTTCCTGATTTCATCCAAAAAGAGTGTTATGAGATTGCAAATTACATAAGGGAGAGATATTTATGATTTATGTAATTTATGATATAAGTGATGATAAAATTAGGAAGAGAGTTTCTGATAAATGCCTAAACTATGGATTATTAAGAATTCAAAAAAGTGTGTTTGCTGGAAGTTTGAATAAAAATAGAATTGATGAGTTGAGAGTTTTTTGTGAGAATATTATTGAAGAAAATGATAAGGTCTATATTATTAGGTTTGCGAGAAATGCTTTGGAAAGTTGATTTGCATTGGTGAGGAGTTTGATAAAGATTTAGTTAGAGATAATAAAAAGACCATGGTGCTTTAAATGGAATTGGAAGAGATGATTACTGTATCTGATGTTGTTGAGTATATGTATTGTCCAAGGTTTGTTTATTTTGAGAGAGTCTTGGGGATTCCTCAACATGAGGAGAAGAGAGAAAAGGTTTTAATCGGGAGGAATATTCATGAATTAAAGGAAAAAATAAACAAAAACTATATTAGAAAATCCATAAATGCAAAGGCAAAGTTTTTAAATGTATATTTATCCTCCAAAAAGTATCGGATTGTTGGTATTGTGGATGAGGTTTTGGAGTTGGAAGATGGAAGTTACGCTCCTCTTGATTACAAGTTCGCAGAATATAAGAATAAATTGTTCAAAACGCATAAGTATCAATCCATTTTGTATGGATTATTAATTAAGGAGAATTTTAATGTTGAAGTCAATAGGGGTTTTGTAGTTTATGTAAGAAGTGGGAATTTGGTTAAAGAGATAAAGTTTAAACAAAAGGACTTTGATGATGCAATTGGATTTATTGACTTAATTTTTGATATTATTGAAAATGAGGAATTTCCATTAGATATTAAAGTCAATAAAAGGAAGTGCATTGATTGTTGTTATAGGAATAGGACTTTCGCAAATACATTTAAATACTTAGATTAACAATAAACCAGTTTCTTTACATAAAGAGATTATGGCATTCCCAACGGCTATTCGATTTAGTTCTCTTCTAAACTCATACCAAGTAATCTTTTTATCGATTCTAATTTTCTCTAAAATAAAGAAAGCCCTCATAGCTAACGAAATATGACCTAATACTGGAAATCTTTTTCTAACGAAGAAATTTCCAATATTGCAGCACTGTTTAACTCCTCTGTGGAACTCTTCGATTCTCCAAGAGGCGTTTTTGACCTCTTGAAATTCTCCGAAACTCATAAATAGGTTATTCGTTATATAATATACTGCCTTTCCGTTTTTGGAAAGGCAGAAGAGTTTGACATATCCTACTTTCCTTAGATAAACGATTAATCCACTTTCAGGAATTTCTCCAAGTTCTTTAATCGAAATCCACTCACCGTTTTTGGAGAGGTTTATCTTCCTGTTCCTTTTAATTCTGCAGAGGTAAAATAAACCTAACTTATCGATAAGTTTTAAGTTTTCTTTGCTCGAATACCAACTATCGAAGCAGATATATCGAATATTAAATCCCCTTTCAACTAAAGAGAGTATTATTTCCCTACATAAATCATTCTTCGTCTTTCCATCCCTTGGTCTATCATAAACTCTAAATCGATTGGAATGATGTTCTTTCCATTCGTAGCAATACAATCAACAACATGCATGTCCCATAACTACTCGTTTATGTAGATTACTCCAACAATAATAAGTAAATTCTGTTGATTTTCGAATAAAACTTATCTATAACAAAATCATCTATAACGAAAATGTTATATTCGGGAGTTATAAAGTTTTTCATGAAGTTAAATAGATTCTCTTGTGGGTTAAGACCCTCATTCCAAAGAATTCGATTTATGGTATCGTGAGATACGTTTATTCCGAAAATGCGTAATGTTTTAGATAGTTCTATACACGAATTAAACTCTGACAATAGAAGAAAGAGCATATAAACAATTGCATTCGCTTTTTTGAGAATATTCTCACCATAAACAATTTTTATTCGAAAAATAGTAAAATGTTGTGGTAGAAATATCTTATCATAAATGCTATATCATTATATTCGAATATGCTTGCGAAAGTCCTACTTAATTAAAAAATAACTGCAAAGAATTACAATCATTCCAATCAGCCATAAAATCCTATTATTATTTATAACCCTAATTCCCATCACACATTTAGATATATAATTACAATGTGGAAATAGTTAGATACTATTAAGTTTTAGCAATTGAAGTAATAACCATTATTAACAAACTTACCTAAATTTAACATCATACAACGTCTTAATATTATAGGCGATTGTAAAGAGCAATAATTTAACGCTAAATCCTCTTTTACTTA
>NZ_AGJL01000041.1 GCF_000243455.1 Methanotorris formicicus Mc-S-70
CTCAGCTGTGCATACCTAATGCATATTCGGAGATACTGATTAAAAATATGTAAAAGTAAATCTTAAATATATACATATTTGAATCATAAAATCTATTAATAATTATGTTTAAAAAGAGTGATATATAGAATAATAATTACGTGTACAATTTTGGGGTGTTAAGATGGATGTTAAAAAGATTACACTGGTAACTATATTTTTGCTATTTTTTTGTGGATGTGTAGAAACTTTGAGCGTAAAGGAGGTTGTAGACAACAGTCCATATGCACACTTTGTATATTTGAGTAAAGATGCTGTAAATGAGTTTATAAAAGAGAATCCCGACCTTATTAAAGACACAGAAATTCCAAAAGATTTATTATCTATTATTACATCATTTATGACAGGAATATATATCAACAAAGATAATCAAAATCAAATAGCAATAAAAACTCCACTGTGGATACTTGGAAAAATATACCAAAATGAAAACATTATTGCGGATAATGGATACATCCTTATAAATACAAAATCAATAACTAAGCCAAATCCAAAGTTTAGGGATTACTTACCAAATTATAACGACATTGTATTTTATGATAAAGATATGGCGATGAGTATAAAAATAGATACAAATACCCACATAGGTCTTGTCACGGAAAGAAATGAAAACTTAAAAAAGATTCTCAAAGGCCTTAAGAGCATTGGAAAAATAAAGGTTATTAACACCTCTGTTACTGAAAAGGATGGGTATATTATTGCAGATATTACCTGCGAGCCGATACCATTAAACATCAACTATATAAGAGAAAACATGAACTTAAACCTAAAACCACCAATAACTGTTGAAGTTTCAGGTTGGGAGAAGGTTAGTGAAAATGAATACAAAAAAGATCCACACTTTATAAAAGTATATATATTCCCAGTTAACGAAGAGACTATGAAGGAACTAATAAATGAGCAAATATCTGATGAAATGAGTAACCTTAAAAAAGTTAAAGACCTAAAATATAAAGATTGGAACATTGAAGAATACATGAAGGATAATATTGGGATATACATTGGATACAAAGAGGTTGAATATGGAACAGTATGTATTATAACAGATAGTTTGGGGAATTTAGATGATGTTGAGATACACCTAACATAATGAGGTTGAAAGTATGGATATCACTCAGTTTATTCCGGATCTGGGCAGTGGATTTATAATAGGATTTGTTGTTGGATGGGCTGCAAAAAAGGCTATTAAAGTGCTCATAGCACTTATTGGATTATATTTATTAAGTTTACTATATTTGGCAAATCTTGGAGTTATTAGTATTAATGAAAATGCACTTTTAGCATTGATTGGAAGTGTAGAGAGTTCAGTTATTACCTATGGGAGCCAGTTAACTGGATTAGTCCACTCAATCTCCTTAGGTAGTGGATTTGCCATTGGATTTACTGTGGGATTTAAGAAAGGGTAAATCATTTTTAGTTTAAATTTTATTTTAATTCAGTTTAAAGGGGATACTATGAGAGTTAGATTGAGGGATTTTGTTGAAACTAAGGAGGGGTTATTTTTTGCAGTTAATACTTATTATCATCCAGAGGATAGGATTTTGTGTTTTTTGAGATATGTAAATTTGGATCTAATTGAGGATGATTTAAATTTAAACAGCAACGATATCAGGATTTTGAATGGAAAAAAATACATAAAGATGGCAGAAACAGAGAAGGCATATAAATTCTTAGAAACTTACTTCCCAGAGTATTTATTTTATGATGAGGTTAATGATGTCATTGTGCATTCTGTTCCAAATGAAAGAATTAAAAGAATTTTAAAACCTAATGAAAGGTTGAAAGAACTACTAAATTCAGATAATCCTAATGAATTGGAAGAAAGATGTATAAAGTTGGCTGATATTTTGCATGATTATGGTATTTTATACAAACACATGGGTGTTTCCGGTTCTATGGTTTTGAAGTTGAGCAATTCAAACTCAGATATCGACTTTGTAATTTATGGGATGAAAAACCATAAAAAAGCAAGAGAAGCATTGAAAAATGCCTTTGAGGATAAAAAACTCTCTCCACTATCTAATGAATTCTGGAAAAAGGCATATGAAAAGAGAATAAAGGATGGTACACTAACCTTTGAAGAATTTGTTTGGCATGAGAAGAGAAAGTTTAATAGAGGGGTTGTTGATGGAGTTATGTTTGATTTACTTGCAACGAGGGAATGGGATGAGATAACTGAAAGATATGGAGGGAAGAGATACAAAAGTTTAGGATTTGTTGAGATTGAAGGGGTTATTTTAGATGCAACCTATGCATTTGATAACCCTGCGGTTTATAGAATTGAGTGCAATGATGGGGTCAAAGAGGTTGTCTCATTTACCCACACCTATGCAGGACAGTGTTTTGAAGGAGAGGAAGTTGTTGTAAGGGGTAAATTGGAAGAAGTTGTTGGTAATGGAGAGAGTTATAAAAGGGTTGTTGTTGGGACCTCAAGGGAGGCATTTAATGAATACATAAAACTAAAAAAATAATTTGGTGAGAGTATGGATGAAGAATTAAAAAAAGTTATAGAGTTTCATGGACATTTTTGCCCGGGATTGGCGATAGGTTATAGAGTTGCGAAGTATGTAAAAAACCACTTCAAAAAATCGAAGGATGAGGAGTTGGTAGCAATTGTTGAGAACAACGCATGTGGAGTTGATGCCATACAATACATGCTGAGTTGCACATTTGGAAAGGGGAATTTGATATTCAAGGATAATGGAAAACATGTCTATACATTTTATTCAAGAGAAAGTAATAGAGCAATAAGGATTTATGTTAAAAAGGACTTTTTTGAGGGATTTGATGAAATATTGAGGAAATTTAATAGGGGAGAATTATCTGAAGAAGAGATGCAGATGTTTAACAAAAAAAGAAAAGAAATTTCAGAAGAGATTTTGAGTATGGATGAAAAAGAACTTTTTGATATTAAGGAGGTTGATATTGAACCCCCAAGAAAAGCGAGGTTGTTCCCATCGATAAAATGTCAAGAATGTGGGGAGTATTTTATGGAAATTAAGGGAAGGGTTATCAATGGTAAAATTGTCTGTAAAGAATGTTTTGAGAAATTGATAAAATAAACGTCAACACTTAAAAATATATTTAGTGAGAATATGGGCGATACAATAATCACATTAACAACAGATTTTGGAAGTAGTGAAGGTTATGTTGGAGCAATGAAAGGTAGGATATTATCTATATTAAAAGAACATTCAAAATCAGCAGAAATTGTTGATATAACACATGAAATAAGACCGTTTAACATTTACCACGGGGCTTATGTTCTATTAACTTCTATTCCATACTTTCCTCCATCAATACACGTTGCTGTTGTAGATCCCACTGTAGGAAGTGAGAGAAATCCAATAGTAATAATAACAAAAAACAACCACTACTTAATAGGGCCTGATAATGGTTTGTTCCACTATGTTTCTGAGAGATTGGGCATAAAAAGAATAATAAAAATAGATGAGAAAAAATACAGTTCATCTTCAACGTTTCATGGAAGAGACATATTTGCAGTAGTTGCAGGAGAGATAGCAATTGGGGAATGTATTGAAGGGGAAGAACTGGATTCAATAGTTAAACTAAAAACAGAACCATGTGTCATACATATAGATAGGTTTGGAAATATAATTACAAATATTAAAAAAGAGGATGTTGACTTTAAGTATAGAGAGAGCGTTAAGATAAAAATTAAAAACAATAAAAAGGAAAAGATTATCGAATGCAAATTTGTTAAATCATACCATGAGGAAGAAGATGGGTTTTTATGTTTAATAAATAGTGAAGGATTTTTAGAGATTTCAAAATTCATGGATAATGCATCTGAGTTACTTGGTGTAAATTATTTGGATGAGGTTGAGATATTAGGAGAGTAAATATAATTATGAACTGCTTTTAACATATAGGCATCCAAAATAATATGCATAAACCAAGTGAGTGTAAAAGAATAACATTGTTCCTAATATCCAACCTATGAATGGAATAACGTATATGGCTATTGTTATAGATGATAAAACTAAATATACAAAGTAGCAAATAACATATTCCTTAAAAACTGATTTTATTCTATTGATTATTTCTCTAAACTCAAATGCTGCTTTAACCCTACCTTTGGCAACATAGTTTGCAAGAGCCATTGGAATCATTAAACCAACAGTTAGAGTATATATAACTACTAAAATAATTGCAAAGATTCTCTTTGCTATAGTGTCATTTCCCAAAATAATCAAAATTAAGGTTATAATCATTGCAGGAATAAAGGCATAAGAAAATGCTATTAAAATTCCAATTAAACCTTTTACAAATTTAGAGCCAAATCCCTCCCACTCTGGAAGTACTTTGTTATCATTTATAATCAATCCCATGGTTTCTAAGGCATAACCAAGACTTATAAAATTTACAATAGGGATAATGTTTAGTAGCCCCCCAATAATAACTTTTTTAACCCAGTTGTTATCTTTCATAGGAAATTTTAAACCTTCTAAGATATCCATTTTTTCACCATAATACTCTTTGCATAAATTTTAGACCAAAATTTTGTTATATATAACTTATGATTGAGGTGATATTTATGAGGATTAAAGGATTCTGTTATAGGTGTGGGGCTGAAGATGAACTTATAGAGGGTCTTTGTCCAATTTGCTATGCTCAAGAACATCCATTAATTGAGGTTCCAGAAGTTGTTGAGATGGAGGTTTGCCATTTATGTGGATCATATAAAAGGAAAGTTTGGCAGAGTCCAAAGGGAAATGATGTTTATGAAATTTTGGATGAAATTGCATACTATGCAACAAAAGATAACATAAAAAAGCATCATCCAGATATTGAGGTTGAGATAATCCCGCATGAGCCAAAGCAACTTCCGGGAGGGAAGCGTTCAAGGGTTGAGATTCCTGTTACGGTTATAGCAACTGGAAAATTGGCAGGAGAAAAAGAGGAGAGGGAAGAGAGGAAGGATATAACCGTATATTTAAAAATGGTTCAATGTCCAAGATGTTCAAGATACAAATCAAGTTACTATGTGGCAACGCTTCAAGTTAGGGCAATGAATAGGTTTTTAACTGATGAGGAGGTTGAGGAACTCGATAGGTTTGTGAGAGAAGAAGTGGCAAAAAGATTGGAAAAAGATAGAATGGCATTTATAACCAAATTTACAAGATTGAAAGAGGGAATTGATTACCAAATGGGTTCAATGGGCGGAGCAAGGAACATTGCCCAAGCAATAAAGGCAAGATATGGAGGGAAGATAACTGAAACTGCAAAACTGGTTGGAGTTGATAAGAATACAGGTAAGAATCAGTATAGGATAACTGTTGTTGTTAGAATTCCGGAATATAAAATTGGAGATGTTGTTGAGTATAATGAAAAACTGCACGTTGTAACCTCAATGAATGAAAATAAATTATATATGCTTACCATGGATAAGAGGAGAGATAAAATTTCATTATCGTGGAATGAGGTTGAAAAGAACACAAAACTTGTAAGAAAATGGGAAGAATGCGATACATCAACAGTTATTTCAGTAACAAAAGACAACATCATGGTTATGGATGATGAAACCTACGAGGTTTATGAATTGGATAAAGTTGCTGATGTGAAGGAAGGAGAGAAAGTTAAGATACTTAAAAAAGATGGTGTAGCATACTTTGTTGGAAAGATTGATGAAAAAAGTTAATTTAAATTAAAACTTAGAAGGTGGATTTATGATTGAGATAGATAAGAGGGCATATAACTCAATACAAAATTTTTCAAGGTTAATCTATACAAAGGCAGTTAAAAATAAAGAGGATTTGCCAAAAAAAGAGAGTATTGTAAATTTAACCTACAATGGAAAGTTTGTTGCAAAGGCAATCTACAATCCAAAATCAGTAATAATAAAGGTTTTAACAACAAAAGACGAAGAGATCGACAGAGAATTTTTTTATAAAAGAATAAAAAAAGCACAAGAATACAGAACAGAAATTTTAAACCTTAAAGATACCTACCGTTTGATATATGCAGAAGGTGATGGATTACCAACAATTATTTTGGATAAATACAATGAAATTGGAGTTATGCAATTAACATCAAAACTCATTGAGAGGGAATATTTAGGTGATATAATTGACTGTTTATTTGAGATAACAAACTTAGAAAGCATATATGTTAAAAGTGGAAAGAAGGGGGAAAAAATAAAAAGTAAAATCTTTGGGGACAAGGATAAATTTGAAACAATAATAAAAGAAGGGGACGCGAAATTTAAGGTTAATGCTAAGGGACATAAAACTGGATTTTTCTTAGATCAAAGAAACAATAGATTAGATATGAGAAACTACATTAAAGAAGGAGATAGGGTTTTGGACATCTGCTGTTATACAGGAGGGTTTGCTGTTCACGCTGCATTGGAAGGGGCAGAGGTCGTTGGGGTTGATATTTCAAATAAAGCAATAGAGGTTGCAGAGGAAAACATGGAATTAAATGGTATTCCAAAAGATAGATATGATTTTATTGTTGGGGATGCATTTGCAGTTATGGAGGAGATGATTGAAAATAGGGAAGAGTTTGATGTTGTTATCCTCGACCCACCCGCATTTGCAACTTCAAAGGAAAATTTGAAGAACGCATTAAGGGCATACAATACTTTGAATTATTTGGGTATTAAATTGGCAAAAAGAAGGCTTATTACATGCTCATGCTCCCATCATGTTGATAGGGAGATGTTTAGAAACACTGTTGTATCCTCTGCATATAGGGCAAAAAAAGAACTTAGGCAAATTGGAGGATACAGAACCCAATCTCCAGACCATATAATAAGTATGGCAAATAAAAATTTAGAGTATTTGAAGTGTTTATTCTATTATGTCAATTTTTAGTTATAATTATTGAAAAATGGCTTAATATAAACAACTAAATTTTCATGTGGTTATTCACAAACAACTATATAAAAATTAATCAACATAATTTAAAGTATGATGATGAAAAATACATTAAATAAAGAAAATATTGGGATTAAGGAAATTTACTACATAGAACATAAGAATGCTATCCATTACAACAAAAATTATACAAAGGAGTGTCTCAATTTATGGATATTCAAAAAGGATATGGAAAGTACCATTGGAATAATATCTGGAAGATATTTAGTTAAAAACGAGATAACATACAGTTGTAAAATAAATATCTACATGGCATCAAAAAATGAACTAAATGAAAATAAAATATTTAAAACAACCACAAATACGGTAGAAGAAATAATTAAAACCTACAATTTACTTGATTCAAAGCACCATGCTATAGAATATACTTATAAAATTTCCAAATTATCCAACATATACGTACCTGAAATTTGTCGTGCAAATGAGGCAATTAGAAATATAAATCCATGTTTATCCAACATTTTGGAAAAAACAAAAGATATAATACAATATGAATTATTTTCCGGATTTAATGATGGACCTTATTTTGCTTATATTTCAGAGTATAGGTATGATAGTGGAAATAGGCCAAAGGTAACAATAGCCTTAGAAAAAAACATAAAGATTCCTACATCAGAATTCGATAAATTTAAAGAAAATATGGATAAAATGACAAAGGTTATTAAAAAACCTATTTTTTTATGGGATTTTATAAAGGATATCGACAATAGAATAATGGAAACCCACAAAAAGTGGATACAAAAATAAAATTATAATAAATGAGGTGGAACAATATCTTTAGCAATTAAATCAGTATAAGTTTCTTTCTCTCTAATTAAATAAACCCCTTTTTCATTTGTTAAAACCATTCTTGGCCTTCCTCTTGCGTTGTAGTTATTTGCCATACTTATTCCATAAGCACCAACATCTAAGATAGCAACAACATCTCCAACCTCTATTGGAGTTAATTCCCTATCCTTACCCATAACGTCACTACTCTCACAAAGTCCACCAGCAATATTTACTTTTTCTTTTTCTCCATCCCTTATAACGCATGGGGTAATCTCATGGTATGCCTCATAAATTGCAGGTCTCATCATGTCATTCATTCCCGCATCAATCATAATCCACTTTGCAACTGGTGTTTCTTTTATGTGGTGGAGTTTTCCAAGTAAAACCCCAGATGTTGCGACCAAACTTCTTCCTGGCTCTAAGATGAGATTTGGCATCTCTACTTTGTCTTTATATTCAAGGATTGTGTTGATTATTGCATCTGCTAAATCATATTGGGTTGGGATTTCTTTATCTTTGTAGTATGGAACTCCCAAACCTCCTCCTAAGTTAACATCTTCAATCTCAATTCCTTCCTTCTTCAACTCAACGACAAAATCCATAATTTTTTTAGTTTCTTCAACAAATGGGCTTATGTCAGTTAACTGAGAACCAATGTGACAGTGAACACCAACAATATTTACATTCTCCATCTCCAATGCCATTTTTATTGCCTTCATTGCAATTCCACTTTCGACATCCAAACCAAATTTATTCTTCTTTAAACCTGTTGAGATTTTTGGGTGTGTTTTTGGGTCAACGTTTGGGTTTATCCTAAATGCAACATTTGCAACTTCTCCCATTTCCTTTGCTATCTCATTTACCAATATAAGTTCGCTTAAACTATCTACGTTAAATGCTCTAATGTTTGTTTCAATTCCCATTATAATTTCTTCTTTTGTTTTGCAGTTTCCGTTGAATACAATTTTGTTTGATGGAACTCCTGAGAGTTTTGCTATGTAGAGTTCCCCTCCACTTACAACATCTGCCCCACATCCAAGTTTTGAGAGGAGTTTTGTTACTGCCAAGTTTGCATTTGCTTTGTATGCATAGGCAACGATAAACTCTTTGCCTGTTTCTTCTTCATATCTTTTAAATGCGTCAACATATTTTTTGTAGTTGTTTTTTATTTGCGTTTCACTCATCACATACAGAGGGGTTCCAAATCTCTCTGCCAATTCCGTTGCATCATGTCCATCTATTTTTAATTTTCCATCTTCAATGGTTATCATATCATTTCCCAAGAACATCCTACCACCCAAAATTGTTTGTATGATAAATAAAATTAATTAAAAGTTTATTTCAACACAGCCCCCTCATCAGCAGAGGTTACAAGTCTTGCGTATCTCGCTAAGTAACCTTTTTTAACCTTTGGTTCTGGTTTTTTCCATTTTGCCAATCTCTCTTTTATCTCCTCATCAGATAATGCTATGTCCAATCTTTTATTTATCATATCTATCTTTATAATATCTCCATCTTCAACAATTGCTATTGGACCCCCTGCCATTGCCTCAGGGGAGATGTGCCCTATACAAGGTCCTCTACTTCCCCCACTAAATCTTCCATCAGTAATCAAAGCAACGCTGTCATCCAACCCCATTCCACATATAGCAGAGGTTGGAGATAGCATCTCTCTCATTCCTGGCCCACCTGCAGGACCTTCATACCTAATAACCACAACATCTCCCCTCTCTATCTCCCCACCAAGGATTGCCTTTATTGCCTCCTCCTCGCTATCAAACACTTTTGCAGGACCTTCATGTTTATACATCTTTGGATTTACAGCACCAATTTTAACAACTGCACCATTTGGAGCAAGGTTTCCTTTTAATATCCTCAAACCTGCTGTTTTATGAATTGGGTTGTCTATTGGTCTTATTATACTATGGTCAATGTACTTAACCTCATTAATAATTTCCCCAACTGTTTTTCCACTAACTGTTATGCAATCTTTCCTTATCTTCTCTTCCAAAACCTTCAAAACAGCAGGAATTCCCCCTGCCCTATGCAAGTCAATTATAAAATGTTCTCCACCAGGTCTTAAAGATGCTATATGTGGAACTTCATCACTCAACCTATCGAAGTCATCCAATGTTATAAATTTAGGGGCAACTTCATTTGCAATTGCTGGAATGTGGAGGGTTGTGTTTGTTGAACCTCCTAACGCCAAATCAACCAAAATTGCATTCTCAAATGCCTCTTTTGTTAATATATTTTCTGGTTTTATACCTTCTCTAACCAAATCAACAATTCTCATCCCACTTTTCTTTGCAATCCTTACCTTTTGTGCCTCTACTGCATGGGTTGTAGCACAGTAAGGTAAAGATAATCCCATCGCCTCTGTTAAACATGCCATACTGTTCGCTGTAAACATTCCTGCACAACTTCCAGCCCCAGGACATGCACAATCTTCAATTTCTCTCAACTCTTCCTCAGTTATTTTTCCTGTGGTGTATTGCCCAATCCCTTCAAATACACTAATTAAATCATACTTCTTTCCTCTCAACTCACCAGGAAGCATTGGGCCTCCAGTAACAACAATAAATGGAAGTCCTGTTCTTATTGCCCCCATAATCATTCCAGGAACTATTTTATCACATGATGGGATTAAAACGAGTCCATCAAACCCATGTGCCTTTGCCATACTCTCTACTGTATCGGCAATAATCTCTCTTGAAGGGAGGGAATATCTCATCCCTTCATGTCCCATCGCTATTCCATCACATATTGCCATTGTGTTGAATTCAAAGGCAGTTCCTCCATTTGCATATACCCCCATCTTAACTGCATCGGCAAGAGTTTTCAAATGAATATGCCCAGGAACTACTTCTGTGAAACTGTTAACCACTCCAATGAATGGTTTATCAATTTCCTCATCTGTATATCCACATGCCTTTAATAAACTCCTATTTGGTGCTCTGTTTATGCCTTTTTTTATGGTATCACTTATCATTCTATCACCAAATATGCAATCATTTGCAGAATTCTTTTCATATTTGAGCATAAAAAATTTTTGGATGGATAATGAGTCATGTATAAAATTTTAAATAATGCTATTTATGCTTTAATTTCATTGAAAATGGTCATTTATAACGCAAATGACTATATTCACTAACTCTATAAATAGTTTAGGTTGTGTTTTGAGATACTTTTGTGGTTTTATTTGTTTGTAATTGTTTGCGAATTTTTGTCGCTATTTAGACATAATAATTTCCAAAAGAACGATAAAATAGATTAAAATTTCAAATAAAGCATAAGTTACACATAATCTAATTTATACATTAATTTTGTTGATGATTTAATCTTATAAACGCAAACGACGATAGTTTTTTGGTTTTTAAATTTTTACGACAATATAAGAAAAAGGCAACTGTTTTCCGTAATAGTAAGGAGTATAAATGTATTTATATTAAAAGATATTAAGTAATATTAAAATTATAATTATTTGAAAATTTTATTAGAACCTATATATACTCTAAAATTCTTAGGTAGTAGTATAAATCTTAAATTTCAAAATAAGTTTGATCTTCCTTGAGTTTTAAGATTTTCCTATACGTATATTTAACACAAACAACCTTATAAAAGATGATCAAAATCAATTAAAATTTAAAATTTAATTCTCCCTAATTTTTAAGGAGGTTTTATTTTGAGACCAAAATATGCACTAAGGAAAGATATGGTTGCAGAATTTACATTGAACAAATCATTTAACACATACAGAGGTAGGGTTATAAAGACTGATTTTAACGGCCCCTTAGAAGGGGTAGTAATGGTAAATAAAAAAGAACATGTTTATTTTTACCCACTACGTGCTTTACATATGATAAAACCACTCAACTGTATCCCAACCAACGTGGTTCCAAAAACTTCCCTACCAACAAACCCAAAGAACGTGCATGTTAAAGAGGCATTATCTCGAATCGTTGGAAGAACATTAAAGGTTTGCTACAAAAATCCAAAGACATCCTATCTTGGGAGATTGTTGGGTTTCACAAGAGGGGTTTTCTCTTGGACACTGGCTTTAGAAATCCATGGTGAGACAGTTTTGCTTATTAATCCATCCCATATCTCATACTATGGCACAAAATGGATTCTGCCAAAGAACAACGCCCCATTCAAACCTCCAAAATTGATGAACATGACAAAAACCGCAAATTATCTAAAAAGATGCCTACTTGATGAAGTTAAACTTGAACCAAACCATCCAAGAATAAACATTGAGGATAAAGTTTATGTCTATCCTTATGGTATAGTTTCTAATGATGAGATTTTGGCGGAACATGTGGCAACGCTACTAAAAGAACAGGGTTTTATTGTTGATTAAAAACTAAAGTGTCCTTAAATCACATAATAAACAAATATAAATCTAAAATTACTATTTTGCTTTTGAATTTACAAAAAAGCCCATAAAGTTTTTTATTTAATATTGTAAGATTTAATCTCATCTATTTTTTAATTTAAAAATCAGAAATTTTCAAAAATTTAATTAAAATATCAGAAAATACTCATTTATTTTGGTACCGAATAGTTTATATATGAGAAATCTTTATTTAATTTGAAATTGGTTAATTATAATCATTTATAACATTACATAAATTGGATTACAAAGAAATTATTGGAGGTGTCTACTCTGAACACAGATTTAAGTTGTATTCATGCTCCTTTTAAACTTCCAAACACAGTTTCATTGGTTGCTGGTAGTGCAGAGGGTAAAACACCATTAAATGCTTTTGACAATGCACTACTAAAAGCAGGCATTGGAAACTTAAACTTAATTAGAATCAGTAGTATTATGCCCCCAAAGGCTGAAATTATTCCTCTACCAAAAATTCCAATGGGTTCATTAGTTCCTACTGCTTACGGTTATATAATAAGTGATGTTAAAGGAGAGACAATTGCAGCAGCAATTAGTGTGGCAGTTCCAAAGGATAAAGAGTTATGTGGATTGATCATGGAATATGAAGGGAAATGTGGTAAAAAAGAAGCAGAAGAAACGGTTAGAGAGATGGCAAAAATTGGTTTTGAAGAGAGAGGATGGGAACTTGATAGAATCGTATCTATTGCAACAGAACATACAGTTGAGAAGATAGGTTGTGCCTTTGCTGCTGCAGCGTTGTGGTATAAGTAATTAGTTTTTTAATATTAATTTTTTAAACCTTTTAAATACAACTATTAAGATTTCAAAATTAAAAAAGGAGGTGATTATGTGAAACATTTGGGAAAACACCTAATATTAGAGTTGTGGGGCTGTGATCCAAAGGCATTAGATGACCAAGAGGGCATAGAAAAGATGCTTGTGGATAGTGTTAATGCCTGTGGTGCTACATTAATTTGCGTAAAAACACATAAATTTTCCCCTCAGGGAGTTACAGGAGTTGCTGTTCTGGCAGAGAGTCATATAGCAATCCATAGTTATCCTGAATTTGGATATGCCGCAATGGATGTTTTTACCTGCGGAGAGCATACAGATCCATACAAAGCAATTGATGTAATAAAGGACTTTTTAAAACCAGAATCAATACAGATAATAGATATAAAGAGAGGAATTATGGAGAACGGAATCTTTGAGATTAAATAATTTTTGTGCTTTTCTTTTATCCAAATCCAATTACAGTCGCTTGGACATAAAATTTTCTAAATAATAATCAAACGTAAAATTTCAAATAAATCATAATTTACCCCTCAATTCATTACCATTATTTATAACGCAAACTATGGTTCTTAAATTTATTAAATTTATTTGAAGAATTGGATTTTAAAAACCATACTTAGGAAGAGATTTTTAGTTTGTTTTTTAAGGTTTTTTGTTGTTTCATAATCCTATCATACAAAAAATTTTTATACAGAAACAATTTAATTAACTCAGTATTATGCTTATTGCTGCTAAAATGAATAAGGTGATGAAAGGTGAATAAAAACAATGATTTTAAATGCCAACTCTGGTTTTCTGAATACCACACAAAAAACTTTGCTTTATCTTTGAGAGTTAGGGATGTTCTTTTCACAGGAAAGTCAAAATACCAAGAAATTCAAATTTTAGACACATACGATTTTGGTAAGGTATTAATTTTAGACAACACGTTTCAAACAACAGAGAGAGATGAATTTATCTACCATGAGTTAATATCTCATCCAGCACTCTTCACCCACCCAAACCCAAAGAAAGTTTTGGTTATTGGTGGGGGGGATGGAGGAACTGTGAGAGAGGTTGTAAAACATGAAAGTGTGGAAAGGGTTGATTTTGTTGAACTTGATGAGAAAGTTTTAGAACTTTGTAAAAAATATATGCCTTCATTAAGTTGTGAGGTGGAAAACGAGAAGGTTAACATAATAGTTGGGGATGGAATTAAGTATGTTGCAGAGTGTGAGGAAAAATATGATGTGATTATTGTCGATTGCCCAGATCCTGTAGGACCGGCAGTTGGGTTGTTTGAGAAGGAATTTTATAAAAATGTATTTAAATGTTTAAATGATGATGGAATAATGACACAACAAACAGAGAGCCCACTCTATAACTTGGATTTAATTAAAAAGATATATGCCCACTTGAAAGATGCAGGATTTAGCATTGTTAAGCCTTATGTATGCTCTATGCCAACATATCCAAGTGGATTCTGGTGTTTTACGATGGCATCAAAGAAATACAATCCATTAGATGTTGACGAAAATAAAATAAAAGAAAGATTGGAAAAAATATCCACAAAATACTATGATGAAGAAGTCCATAAAGGTGTTTTCTTATCATCCCCTAAATTCTTAAAAGATGAATTGAAGAAATAACATATATAATTTTAATCTTCTTTTTATCAAATTTTCCAAGATCCTTGTTTTTATTTTTATTGTTTATCCAAATATAAACAACTTTTAAAATACACCCAAAAGGCGTAAAGTTTATATATTACTTTTGCCTTCTAATATAGTTGTCTGCGTTGAGTAAACAAAATCTAAGAAACCCAACCATATTTTATCTGATATGAAATTAGTTTAGCCATTTTGTTACATGGAATCATGTAGATTTTAATGTGACGTGCAGGGGTGGTCGAGCCTGGACAAAGGCGCGGGACTTGAAATCCCGTGGGGCTCTGCCCCGCAAGGGTTCAAATCCCTTCCCCTGCGCCATTTTTTATTTCTAATTCTCATTCTATTTTATTTTAATATTAAGTGGTATCATAAATATATTTGAATTTATCAATTAACATTTCTTTTGTTTATGGATCTATATTCACAAAAAGAAAACCTTTCCACACCCAAAATCTTTATATATTTTGAGATTAAATAGATGTTGAAAAATTTTATTGGAGGTTGTAAGATGCCTGCTCCAAGATATAGATCAGGATCATACAAAACAGTATACAAAAGAGTTCCTGGAAATAGAACTGTAGTCCAATACAAGAGAAGAAAACCTTCAAAACCCAAGTGTGCTGTTTGTGGTAGTGTGTTGAATGGTGTTCCAAGGGGAAGACCATCTGAAATAAGAAAACTTGCTAAAACAGAGAAAAGACCAGAAAGGCCTTATGGGGGCTACTTGTGCCCAAAATGTTTAAAGAAATTAATGGTTCAAAAGGCAAGAAATTTGTAAATTAAATGCGAAAAATATATATACTAATTTTTAGATGTTTAAGGTTATTCAATAACTTTTGGGTGTAAGCATGATTATAACCATTGGGGGTCTGCCAGGGACAGGAACTACAACAATGGCGAAGAAAATTGCGGAGAGATATAATTTAAAGCATGTATGTGCAGGATTCATATTTAGAGACATGGCAAAAGAGATGGGAATGGATTTAGCAGAGTTCAGTAAGTATGCAGAAGAAAATGAGGAAATAGATAAAGAGATAGACAGAAGGCAAGTAGAGATGGCAAAAGAGGGAAATATTGTATTGGAAGGAAGATTGGCAACATGGATGCTGATGAAAAATAATATAAAAATAGGCTTGGCAATATGGCTCAAAGCCCCCCCAATGGTTAGGGCAGAGAGAATAAGTATCAGAGAGAATGAAGATGTTGAAGAAGCGATGAAAAAAATGCTTGAAAGAGAGAAGAGTGAGAAAAAAAGATATAAAGAAATATACAACATAGATATAGATAATCTATCCATATATGATTTGGTTATCGATACATCAAAATGGGATGTTGATGGGGTATTTAATATCATCTGCTCTGCAATCGATAACTTAAAGTAGCAGATGATATTAATACCTCCCCATTTTGAGAATGAGTTGTGATTGGCGACAATCACAACAACAAAAAATGAGGTGAGGTAAATGCCAGCAATTGAAGTAGGAAGAGTTTGTATAAAAACAATGGGAAGAGAAGCAGGAAAAACATGCGTTATTGTTGATGTAATTGATAGAAACTTTGTCCTTATTGATGGAGAAGTTAAAAGAAGAAGATGCAACATAAAACACATTGAACCAACTGATAAAAAAGTTGAAATTGAGAAAGGTGCTTCAACAGAAGAAGTTAGATTAGCATTAGATGCTGCAGGATTATTGAAATAAATTTATATTCATTTTTTTTATTTTATTTTGGTTTATTTTATCCATTAATTTAAATTAATAAATTAAAACAAAAAAATAAAAATTAAAAGTTTAGGGTTATTCAATATTAATTCCCTTCTTAATAGATTTTTCTGCCTTAGGTAATGTGGCAATTAACATCCCATTTTCAAATTTTGCTGATGCATTTTCTTCTTTAACTGTTGCAGGTAATTTTATTGTTCTATATATTTCTTCGTCCTCAGGAATCTCTGAATATATAATTCTCTCTGATTCGGTAATCATCAATGGCTGTCTCTTTGCCCTAATCTCTAAGGTATCTCCAACAGCATTTAAGACAATATCTTCTTTATTAACTCCTGGAAGCATTGCTATAACTTTAACATGCTCGTCTCCTTCAATAACTGTGATTGGCATAAAACCTTTTCCAGAAACTTCTATTGATGTACCCCCTCCAATTTTGTATGTCATTCTTGATGCTCCAAATGGTGTCATAAACATTTCCATCATCATTTTTTCAATTTCTGAGAATGGATCTCTTCCAAACATATATTATCACCCCTATGTTAAAAAGTCTGTTTTTGATGTTATTTATTTTTTTCTTCAAATATACATACCGTTGAAGTTCTATATAAACTTTTTGGTTTTGTTCAATTTTATGGCATAATATTGAACATATCAAATTAATATATTAGGACTTTCGCAAGCATATTCGAATATAATGATATAGCATTTATGATAAGATATTTCTACCACAACATTTTACTATTTTTCGAATAAAAATTGTTTATGGTGAGAATATTCTCAAAAAAGCGAATGCAGTTGTTTATATGCTCTTTCTTCTATTGTCAGAGTTTAATTCGTGTATAGAACTATCTAAAAACNTTACGCATTTTTCGGAATAAACGTATCTCACGTATACCAATAAATCGAATTCTTAGGAATGAGGTCTTAACCACAAGAGAATCTATTAAC